>CACXGS010000186.1 GCA_902767195.1 uncultured Lachnospiraceae bacterium
TCATTTCGATATTATCTGGGAAGCCGAGAAACAGACCATCGACAGCTGCCTGGAGTTTGAGAGAAGATTCTTTGTGAGAATGTCCGGAGATACAGATGATGCCCTGATTCGTGAAGCTTTCGGAGAAGTGACTTTTATTGAGAATGAAGAGATCGGTGATAAGGCTTTTATTACCGGAGTGATGAAAGAGAAAGATTACGAGAGAGCAGCGGACCAGGTCGGCGGAGTTATCAGCCGGATCAGGGTAGATCAGGATGTTTACTCCTGGTAGGGAGCTTTCCTGATAATACTAGTTCACAGGAGGAAAACGTAAATGTTAATCGTCAAGAAGTTCGGGGGGACATCTGTTGCTAATAAAGAGAGAATATTTAATGTAGCAAGACGGTGCATTGATGAATACCAGAAAGGAAATGATGTAGTCGTGGTCCTTTCCGCTATGGGGAAGACAACGGATGACCTCATCGATATGGCCAGGGATATTAATCCCAATCCTTCCAAGAGGGAAATGGATATGCTGGTGACCACCGGAGAGCAGATTTCCGTCGCCCTGATGGCCATGGCTATGGGATCACTGAGGGTGCCGGCGGTTTCCCTGAATGCCAGCCAGATTCAGATGCATACAACGCATCGTTACGGCAATGCAAAACTGAAACGAATTGATACGGACCGGATCCACAATGAGCTGGAGCAGGGAAAGATTGTCGTTGTCACCGGATTCCAGGGAATCGACAAGTTTGACAATGTGACCACACTGGGCCGGGGAGGATCAGATACGACGGCAGTAGCCCTTGCGGCAGCCCTCCATGCGGATGCCTGCGAGATCTACACGGATGTGGATGGTATTTATACCGCAGATCCCCGTTTTGTTAAGAATGCCAGAAAGCTGGATGAGATAACCTACGATGAGATGCTGGAGCTGGCGACATTAGGTGCCGGCGTACTGCATAACCGGTCTGTAGAGATGGCAAAGAAGTATGGTGTTCAGCTGGTAGTAAGGTCCAGTCTCAATGATCATGAAGGTACAGTGGTGAAGGAGGATACTATGGAAAAGATGCTCGTCAGTGGAGTAGCAGATGACAGAAATGCAGCCCGTATCGCGGTGATCGGCCTGAAGGATGAGCCCGGAATCGCTTTTCATCTTTTTAATGCACTTGCAAAATATAACATTAATATCGATATGATTCTCCAGTCCGTAGGACGTGACGGGACAAAGGATATTTCTTTCACCTGCGAACAGGATGAGGCAGATGAGGCGGTAGCCGTCATACAGAAAGCCTTCCCCAGGAGCGCCTACCAGAAGGTTGACCTGGAGAAAAGAGTTGCCAAGATTTCTATTGTCGGTGCAGGAATGCAGACACACCCCGGAGTAGCTGCGACTATGTTTGAAGCTCTCTATGACGCCGGGATCAATATCCGGATGATCAGCACGTCGGAGATTCGTGTCACCGTCCTGATTGATGAGAAGTATGCGGATAAGGCAATTAATGCCATTCATGACCGTTTCTCACTGGATGATTAACAGTTGAAAAGAAAATGTAATAATTACGAAAAATAAAATTAAGAATCCTTCAAAATGCTATTCACAAACCAGGAGAGATATGATATAATCCATATTGTATCTCTCTGTTTTTTTATGTCATAGAGAGTCAGTATTACAGAATGATCATTAGAGGAGACTCTTAAGAGACTCTAATTAAGAAAGGTGATATCTTAGATGAAGAGAAAGGATTACATATCCTGGGACGCCTATTTCATGGGTGTTGCCCTGCTTTCCGCACAGAGAAGCAAGGATAACAGCACTCAGGTAGGGGCCTGCATTGTCAGTGAGGATAATAAGATCCTCTCTATGGGTTATAATGGTATGCCCACAGGCTGTGACGATGACAGGATGCCCTGGGGAAGAGTAGGGAAGCCGCTTGACACCAAGTATCTGTTTGTCTGTCATGCAGAGCTGAATGCGATTTTGAATTACAGTGGTGGTTCCGGTTCTCTGAAGGGAGCCCGGATCTATACGACACTGTTCCCCTGTAATGAATGTACTAAGGCGATTATCCAGTCCGGTATCCGGGAGGTCATCTACTATTCCGACAAGTATGCGGACACGGAATCAACCATTGCTTCCAAGCGGATGTTCGACATGGTCGGCATCAAATATCGCCCTTATAAGATAAAGCATAAGAATCTGGATCTTCATTTATAAAAATGACTTGACACCCATTCCGGGACATGGTATATTAGCTGAGGTCATACATGAAGCAGAGTATCCACTCTCACCTTAGCACCATCGAGTGACTCGGGTTTATAACAAGATCATGACATAGCTTTGGCTATGTATGTTTATGATTTGTTGTGGGTAGTCTGTCGACTGCCCGTTTTCTTTTTACAGGACATTTTTTACGGGCAGTATCGACACAACATGCATGGTAGGAAAGTAGTTCAGAGTATATTCTGACGTATCTGGGTTTCACGTTGATATTCACAGTTAAGATCAGCCGGATCAGAGAAGATAAGAGAACGAAGGGCTGATGAATCATTGGAGGTGTAGAACAATAAAGGAACTGATGATTAACGAACAGGTGAGGGATAAAGAAGTCAGACTGATCGGAAGTGACGGTCAGCAACTTGGTATTATGTCTGCCAGAGATGCTATGAAGCTGGCGCGTGAGGCAGAGCTGGATCTTGTGAAGATTGCTCCCCATGCCAAACCACCTGTGTGTAAGATTATTGACTATGGAAAGTACAGATACGAACTTGCCCGCAAGGAAAAAGAGGCAAAGAAAAAGCAGAAGACCATCGATGTGAAGGAAGTGCGGCTTTCTCCCAACATCGATAAGAACGATCTGAACACGAAGATCAACCATGCCAGAAAGTTCCTGAGTAAGGGAGACAAGGTGAAAGTCACCCTTCGTTTCCGTGGAAGGGAACTTGCCCACGTGAACAGCAGCAAGGTGATTCTCGATGAGTTTGCCAAAGCTCTGGAAGACATTGCAGTTGTTGAGAAGAAACCGAAGTTCGAGGGCCGCGCAATGACCATGTTTTTAGCGGAGAAGCGTTAACCATACAGCTTAAGCAACAGGAGGATATTATTATGCCTAAGATGAAAACCAGCAGAGCAGCTGCTAAGCGATTCAAAAAGACCGGAACCGGTAAACTTAAAAGAAATAAAGCCTACAAGAGCCATATCCTGACCAAGAAGTCTCAGAAGAGAAAGAGAAATCTCAGGAAAGCAACCATGACAGATGATAGTAATGTAAAGAACATGAAGAAGATTTTACCGTATCTGTAATCAGATCGATGAATATATAGGAGGCATTATCAAATGGCAAGAGTAAAAGGCGCAATCGGCGCAAAGAAAAGACACAACCGGGTTCTGAAGCTCGCTAAGGGTTACAGAGGAGCAAGATCCAAACAGTATAGAGTAGCGAAACAGTCTGTTATGAGAGCGCTGGCAACAGCATACTCAGGACGTAAACAGAGAAAACGTCAGTTCAGACAGCTTTGGATTGCTCGTATTAACGCAGCAGCAAGGATGAACGGCATCTCCTACAGCAAGTTCATGTACGGACTGAAGCTGGCAGGAGTTGAGATCAATAGAAAGATGTTGTCAGAGATGGCGATCAGCGATCCGGAAGGATTTGCAGCACTTGCAGATCTGGCAAAAAGTAAGGTGGCCTAATGATTAGGGAGACCGGCAAACGAAAGTTTGCCGGTCTTTTTTAATACAAAAAAAAATGTTTAACTGTTAAATAACATTAATTTTTTATTATGAAAAAAAGGAGAATCTTATGAAAAGCGTAAAATGTCTTAAAACTTTCGTAATTTTTTTATTGGCGTTTTCCATAATGTCAGCTCATGCCTTTTGTAGTTCAGTAAGTAGTCACAAGGTGTATTACAATGGACACAAATACAGGTATGTCGGCAAGAAATACAAAGTATTCTTCAATGGGAAATCCATCAGTTCCAGCAAGAGGCCGGCTATGAAGGTGAATGATAATATAATGATTCCCTATAGCTACTCCCTTGTGAGAAGAGGGCCAAGAGTGAAGATGGTGAAGAACTACTCAAAAGGCATTAGAGCTCTTACATTGAGCCGTGGAAATCATAAGGTTACTCTGATCATCAATAAAAAATATTTTTATGCGGACGGCATTAAACAATCATTGAATACACAGCCTTTTTACGCAGAGTATAAGGGTAAGAAATATATCATGATTCCCGGCAAGGCAGTGCTGCCTGAGCTTGGCTTAAACTACAATTACAGTCGCTGGGATTCTGCCGTCTACATCACTGAAAAAGTATCTGCAGCCACTCCGGCGGCAGAGAAGAACAACAACAATTCTTTGGCAGTGAAAACTCCTGTTGTTAAACAGCCGGTTAATACGGATCTGAAAGTCTCTTCCTCTGTTGCTAATCTGAAAGCCACAAGATTCAAAGGACTTACTACCACTCAGTTTATCAATCTTCTGGCACCCATCGCCAGGGACGATTACAAACATTCCGGCATTCTGCCCTCCGTCACATTGGCCCAGGCTATTCTGGAGAGTGGATGGGGTAAGTCTTACCTGGCTCAGAAAGCGAACAACATTTTTGGTATGAAGGCAGTGATCTCCGGTAACAACTGGATTGGTACGACCTGGGATGGCAAGAGCTATATCAGACTGCTTTCCGGTGAAGAGTACGGCGGGAAAAAGGTGAAAGTGAATTCTAACTTCCGTAAATATAACACTGTTTACCTTTCTATCCGTGACCATTCGGCATACCTGCGTTATGCCAAGAACGGATCTTCCTATCGTTATGCCGGTATCGCTCAGACAAAGAGCTTCAGCAAGCAGATTGCAATTATCAGGAAGGGCGGATATGCGACTTCTTCCAATTATGCATCATCTCTGATTTCATTAATCCGGAGATATAACCTGTCCAGATTTGACAAATAGTTTGGTCGGGTACCGGGTACCTTACATGTGATTGCAGGAAAATGGGGTGTAGAAATATGAAACAATGCAGACAGTGCGGGAAATTATTCAGCAATAATGAAATGTACTGCGACAAATGCGGGGTCTTTCTGGATCCTGTGTCGGATGCCGGAAAAGGAAGGAAGGAAGAGATTCCTTACCATGACGGCTACAGTGACCTGTCCTTTCACAATCACGGGGAACCGGATCCCGGAAATGATCATGAAGGCTTATATAAGATTCTCATAGCATGTATTATACTTCTGGTGATTATAATTATCAGTATTGTCGCTGTTTTTCTATGGAACAGTAAGAAAGATCCCGGCAATGAGGCGACGACGGAGAAGACGGCCGCTGCAACCACTGCCACGGAGCCGGCAAGCACGGAGCCTGCGACCACAGAGTATGTGGATGAGGATGAAGATGAACCGACAACGGAAGAGGATCTGATTCCCGATGACCAGCTCCGGCAGGACGATGAGCCTGTCATAGAAGATGAAGATGAGGATTCCGATGAGGGCTCTTCTGACAGATCCTCGGAGGATTTCATCTTTCCCGACAGTGACAGCAGATACCTGAGTGATCAGGAAATTCGCAGTCTGGACAAAGAAGAGACCCGGATTGCCATCAATGAGATTTATGCCCGAAAGGGATATACTTTCAGCACACCCAAATGGAGAGACTACTTCTCTCAATATGAATGGTATCATCCTACACTGCCCAAGGGGCAGGAACCCTCTTTTAACAAATACGAACGCGAGAACAAAGAGAAACTGGCCAGGTATGAGAAGGAGATGGGTTGGAGATAAATCGAATACAGGAAGAAAGAACGGCGGAAAAAAAGACCAGGCTGCGTAATACCCGGTCCCTTTTCCGCCGTTATTGGCGATTTGGAAATTATGACACTGATATAATAACATACTCTAAAGCAAAATGCAACAATAAAATTTGTTATTTATTTATATAACTGAATATTTCTTTTTCAAAAAAAGCTTGCATTTTGTATAAGAGGATGTTATAATAGCATTCGTTGGTGAGAGACCAACCACATAAGCAGTCTTGGCGGAATTGGCATACGCGCTAGACTAAGGATCTAGTCCGGGCTAACTGGGTGTGGGTTCAAGTCCCACAGACTGCATGCTGACAGGGAATCGTGAATAACGATTCCCTCTTTTTTTATGCTCTTTTTATTGGAATTTTACTGGAATATTATTGGAATATGATGATTTCTGTATTATAATAATATCAGGAAAGACATTACTTTTTTTACTGCAGGAAAGGAGATTATGATGAAGAAAAAGGGATTTTTATGTAGTATCGTTGGAGCGATGGCTCTTCTGGTCAGTCTGGCTTTTGCCGGAATCCCGGCTAAGGCAGTGACAAAGACCACTTTGAGGCCGGCGGGGACCATCAAAGACTCACATGGCATCAGGGTCGAGGATAATTATCTCTATACCCAGAATCTGGGCATGGAAACATTGCTCGATGCAGCCGGGAATCCGGTAAAAGGAGCAGAGGCCGGCAAGATTAAGAAGTCAGACGGATATCTGGTTCTGGCCAGACCCGGCAAGCCTTTGAATGAATGTGCGGTGGCAACATTGGATGGGAAAATTATGATACCTTATGGCCCTGCTGTCGTACAGAAGATCAATGAGCGCTTCTGGCTTGCAGGGTATGCCAAAGAGGAGACAAAAGACAAGGAAAAGGCCATCATCTACAGTTCCGATAAGCTTTTCTCGATCCAGCCGGATGAGAAAGATAAGCTTTATACCGGAGAGCTTACTGTATATGATATTACTACCGGCAAACAGGTTCCGGGAATTAAGGAAACAAGCCCGAAAGCCAAGCTTGATGCAGTAGGAGATACCGTCTATGTCAGAGGAGCTGACGGCAGCACCAGTATTTATGATGCGACAGGAAAGGCTATTGAGAAAGATGCCTCGGCTTATCAGAAGGTCGGTAACCGTTTTTATCTGAAGAGTGAGGGTGGAAAGTATACATATTATGACGGAAGTCTGAAAAAACTTTTCACATCAGACAAATATTTTGGCGGAATCACGGATACAGACTATCTGTATGAGAGCGGAGATAAGAACGTCACACTTGTTGACAGTACCGGCAAAAAGATTGTTACTTCACAGACAAAGGGTAATTTCTCAGAACTTAATAAAGGAAGTCTTGTTCTCGATAATGGCGCTGAGAACTTTGTAACTTTCTGTGATTCATCGACCTCGGATTATCTGCAGGGTCTTTATCAGACAGACGGAACCATGATTCTTAAGCCGGAGTTCAGAAGCCTTACCTACATGGGATACGGATACCTTTCGGGTTCCAGAAAAAAAGGCGATGAAACGGTCTATGATATTTATGACATCAAGGGTAATCTGATCGGGAAAGAGCTTGAGAACTTCGCCAGTGTTAACATGGTTGCCTACAAAAAAGGCAGTGGAGATACCAAAGACTTTTTTGTATTTAATAAGAAAGACTACGCATTATCCCTGAAGAATGGAACTCCTATGGGATTGGGACTAATCCGGTCACAAAGCGCTTTGGTTTCTAAATATGGTTTATATGATGCCTTTACCGGGGAAGAGCTCCTGAAAGAGGAATATGACCAAATCAGTTATTGTAATGGCAAGATTTATGCAGAGAAGGACGGGGCATACGAAATCTATGATGTTGTCCGCTGATAAAAACAAGGTTCTTTAAGGGATGATCTGACATTCTAACCGATAAACAGACGATACCTCCAGGACAGAAGATCGTAAAAATGATCCTCTGTTCTGGAGGTTTTTCTTGCATGATGAGGCCAGATATCATATAATGGTGTGGATTTTATGTACATGGAGTGAGAAATCATGAATAAAAATGAGATCCTTAAAATATATGGAACCGACTATAAGGACAATACCATAGCCCTGCTTACGGAGGCGGATCTGGCCTCTCATATTCCTTCGAAGGAATCCCTCATTGCCATTAAGCCCAATCTGGTTTCTTCGACCCCGGCCTCCTATGGAGCCACAACGCACCCGGAAGTGGTGGAAGGGATCATTGAATACCTGACAGCTCGCGGTTATCATAATCTGGTGATCATGGAGGGATCCTGGGTAGGAGATTCCACGGAAACTGCCTTTGAGGTATGTGGATACAAAGATCTGTCTGAGAAATACGGGATCGAACTCATCGATCTTCAGCAGGCCGACCGTCTTTCCGTGAACTGCTCCGGGATGAAACTGAATATCTGCCGCCCGGCCATGGACATTGATTTTCTGATTAACGTTCCGGTCCTTAAGGGCCACTGTCAGACCAGGATTACCTGTGCTCTGAAGAATTTGAAAGGGATGATCCCCAATTCTGAGAAGAGAAGATTTCATTCCATGGGACTTCATAAACCGATTGCTCATCTGTCAGCAGGAATCCGTCAGGATTTTATCGTGGTGGATCACATCTGCGGAGACCTGGATTTTGAAGATGGCGGGAATCCGGTGGTAAGGAATTGTATTATGGCAGCCTGTGATCCTGTCCTGGTTGATTCTATGGTCTGCCAGATGCTTCACTATGACCTGGAGGACGTACCATACATTTCCATGGCCCGGGATCTGGGTGTGGGAAACAGCAACCTGTCCGGGGCGGAGATCAGAACCATTTCCCATGGGACGGATGGAAGACAGGACAAAGACGATCTGCCCCTTCCTCATAAAGCAGTCCTGGTGGAAGATGCCGTGGAGGAAGTGGAATCCTGCAGTGCCTGTTACGGATATCTCATCCCGGCTTTAGTCCGGCTCAATGAGGAAGGCCTTTTCGAACGCCTGAAGGATAAGATCTGTATCGGTCAGGGCTTCCGGGGACGAACCGGGAAACTGGGGGTAGGAGACTGTACCGGATCCTTTGATGTGTGCATTTCAGGATGCCCCCCCACTGAGAACCAGATATACGAAGAGCTAAAGAAATATTTACAGGACAGATAGAATTTTCAGTCTGAATCAATACGGATGAATAAAAGTACGAAAACGAGGAAAATACGGATGCAACAAATGAGGCAGCACGCTTTTTGCCCGACAGATATTCTTCTGCCGGAGAAAACGGTAAAAATGAGAACCTGGTCTGTGATCGCCTGTGACCAGTACACCAGCGATCCGGAATACTGGGAGGATGTAGAGCAGATGATTGGCGGGAATCCTTCCACCCTTTCCATGATTCTTCCGGAAGTGTATCTGGATGAGGAAGATGTAGAGGATCGTCTGGACCGGATTCATGAGTCTATGAATAACTATTTGCAACAGGGCATTTTCCGGGAATACCGGGATGCCATGATCTATGTGGAGAGGATTGACAGCAGAGGATATCTCAGGGGCGGTCTGGTAGGAGCGATCGATCTGGAATATTACGATTTCCGGGAAGGAACCCAGACTGAGGTGAGGGCAACGGAAGCGACGGTTCCCGGTCGCCTGCCTCCCAGAGTACATATACGCGAGAGGGCATTATTGGAGCTTCCTCATATTATGATGCTGATCGATGATGACGATGAAAGAGTGATCGAACCTATCCGGGCCAGAGTTGGTGACTTAGAGAAAATCTATGACTTTGAACTGATGATGGGCGGTGGTCACTTAAAGGGATTCCTTCTGGATGACCAGGAAAAAGAACGGGTATTAAAGAGTCTGGACCGACTTGCCGACAGGGATCGATATCTCAGGAAATACGGTGTGGAACAGAGTGACCCTCTGATCTATGCCATGGGAGATGGAAACCACTCCCTGGCATCCGCAAAGGTTTTCTATGAACAGCTTAAAGAGAATAATCCGGATAAAGATTTCAGCTGCCATCCGGCACGTTATGCTCTGGTGGAGATTATGAATCTTCATAGTCCTGCACTGGAATTTGAAGCCATCCACCGTATTGCCAAAAGAGTGGATCGTGAGCATCTGATCCGGGACCTGACAGATTTTCTGGATCTTACTGAAGTGGAGGAGGAGAGACTGGCATCCCATGAGGAGGGAGAGCAGGTCTTTGCCGTGGTCCGTTCCGGCAGACTTCAGACATTCCGCGTTGGGAAGCCGGTGTCAGAATTGACGGTCGGGAGTCTTCAGACTTTTCTGGATGACTGGACCGGGGAACATGGAGGAAAGATCGATTATATCCACGGGGAAGATTCTGTAAGAAGACTTGCCCAGAAAGAAGACATTGTCGGATTTCTTCTGCCCGTTATGGGTAAAGAGGAGCTTTTCCCTGCAGTGATCGCTGACGGTGTCCTTCCCAGGAAGACTTTTTCCATGGGACCGGCAAAAGACAAGCGCTACTATACCGAGTGCCGTAAGATAACCGAAGAATAAACGGGAAAAAATCCCCCCGGACTGTCCATAAGAACTGTGACATCATGTTGACAATTCTTATGGACAATCCGGGGGGATTATCATTCTGTCATGAATTATTTCTTTTTGTTCTTCAGTGTCAGATGCTTGGGAAGACCATTGCTGTAATACGGAAGGATATTACCGATGATCAGAGGTCTTGCATATTCAAGGTATGCATCAGATACGTAAGTTCCCTGATTGATGATCCAGTGCTTGGGCACCTTGCGCTCTACATTGGCAATCTCATGGATATCGTACTGGTTGTAGCGTACCAGGTAAGGCTCTCTCTCAATGACATCGATGGTAATCATCATACCGGTCTTTCCGTTGATGGCAGAAGTAGCGGCGATATATCCGACATTGTAGGCTTCATCGATATCTACACGGGAAGCACTGTGAGTTGCACATCTCTGAAGAGTGGAGAACTCAATGGCACGGGACTTTAAGCCGGTCTCTGCAGTAACAAGGTTGGCCAGGTAGGAAGCACAGCCCGATAACTGCTTATGACCAAAGGCATCCACGAAATCATTGCTGGCACCAAGCTCGCAGACGAAGCGGCCGTCAGCAATCTTTACACCCTCGGAGACAGCGATGACAACAGAGCTCTTCTCCTCGGCAAGCTTCTTAACACGAGCCATAAAATCATCGACATCAAAAGTTACTTCCGGAAGATAGATCATATCCGGGCCGTCGCAGTCAGCATCTTTAGACAGAGCAGCAGCAGCGGTCAGCCATCCGGCGTGCCGTCCCATGATCTCAACGATACAGATGGTCGGTTTGGAAGCACCAAAACTCTCATTATCGCGGATGATCTCTTTCATGGACGTTGCGATATATTTGGCAGCGGAACCATAACCCGGTGTGTGGTCTGTCAGGGGAAGGTCATTGTCGATGGTCTTGGGGATACCCATGAACTTCTGACGCTTATCATGCAGGGAAGCATAATCGGAAAGCATCTTGATGGTGTCCATGGAATCGTTGCCGCCATTGTAAAGGAAATATTCGATATCATATTTCTCCATGATATCAAACATCTTTTCATAGACATCCTCATGGCCTTCAATCTCCGGCAGTTTATAACGGCAGGAGCCCAGGAAAGCGGAAGGAGTTCTCTTCAGCAATGACAGATCCTGAGTTGAGGTAATGTAATCATCAAGATCAATGATATCCTCTTTCAGAAAACCTTCAATGCCGTGATGCATTCCATAGATCTTCGGAATATTGTTCTTTTTACCGGCCTTGATAACACCTGCTAAGCTGGAATTGATGACCGCGGTGGGACCACCGGACTGTCCAACGATTAAATTACCCATAATATTACCTCCTGAGTGATTCATAAATGCAGTTAGTAGAAAGAATGCTTCATATATTATGTTTTTATTTGATTGCCATGCTATTATAACAGTTAACCTTTGGAAACGCAAGGATATGCACGCAACAATTGACAAGAACAAGCCTGATGACTTATCATGATACCATACTTATTAAAAAACAGGAGGTCTTCATGCCTACAACTTATACACACTATCGATACGGCCGCGATGTTCTCAGCTTTCTGCCTGAAAGAATCCGGGGAGATATAGAACCCTACCTCAGATTTTATGATATTGGTGTTCACGGGCCGGATATTCTGTTTTATTACCGCCCCTATCATCATAATCGGATCAACCAGTACGGAGTGAAGATCCATCATGAGCCGGCAATAAACTTTTTTGACAAGGCATTTGATGTGTTTCAGGAACAGCATGGCATGCCTCAGGCCAGAGCTTACCTGGCGGGGTTTATGACACATTTTATTCTGGACAGCACCTGTCATCCCTACATCAGAAGAAGGGTAAGGGAGACAGGAGTCAGCCATACGGAGATCGAGGCGGATCTGGATATGGTGTTGATGAGAGAAGACGAATACAAGCCGATGAAGGTTTATCGGACAGCAAGTATTCTTCCTACCCTTGCTGTGAGCCGGGTGATTGCCCCTTACTATGACAAGACACCCCTTCAGATAAAAGAAAGTCTGATAGGACAGAAATTTTTGGTGGATCATATTTTCCGTTCCCGTTTCGGCGTTAAACGGTATTTGGCCGGAGAAATCTCCCGGGTTATGGGATCGGGCAAACGGAAGGGAAGCGTGATTACCCTTTTGAAAGAACATTTTATCAAGGAAAATGTCAATCCTGACAGTATGGATACGATTGGACAGTTAAGGATGCTGATGAATGGGAGCAGGCAGGAGTGTGCCGATATGATTATACTCCTCTGTGATGCTCTGGACCGCCGGGATAAAAGACTGCTGCAGCATCCGAGACTAAACAGAAGGTTTTAGCAGGAAAGGATAAAAGACAATGATGAAGAGAAAGATGCCCGGTTTGCTTATGGCCTTTTTTGTGCTGGTTTTCTTCCTGCCGGTCTGCGGCAGCGCCAAAGTAAAGGCACCCAAAAAAGAGTGCCATGCCTATGTGGTGATGGATGCCGGCAGCGGGAAAGTGTTGTTCGGGCAGAAAGAAAACAAAAAGATTTATCCGGCCAGTACAGCCAAGCTGATGACGGCCATCGTCTGTATCGAACAGGGTGATGTGGACTCTATGATTAAGACCAAGTCGGAGATTGTGAACGGAACAACGCCGGGAGCCTACTCCCTGGGACTGCCCTCCGGCGTTAAATTCTCATTTAAGGATCTTCTGAACCTGAGCCTGATCGCTTCCGCGGCGGATGCCACTGACTCGCTGGCGGACGCCGTCTTCGGCTCCAAAAAGAAATGTGCAGAAGCCATGAACGAGAAATGTAAGGAACTTGGCCTGAAGAAGACCAGTTTCGACAATCCCGTGGGAAATGATATCGGAGCCGGATTTAATGAAACCTACGCTACCGCCAGGGAAATGGCCCTGGTCACCCGCTATGCCATGTCGATTCCCCTGATCCGGGAGGTCGTTGCCAGACCTGGGTATACTACCAGATACGGGGCAGATATTAATGTAAATACCACCAACTGGTTTATCCGGGGCACCATTCCCTATGATGAAGATATTTACCGGGTTATCGGAAGTAAGTCCGGCACGACCATTGCGGCGGGAAATGTATTTATCGCCACGGCGATGGACAGAGAGGGACACGAGGTAATCTGTGCCTATTTCGGCAACGTCAGTAAAGAGAGTACCTTCCGGTCCATTCGAAGTCTTCTGGACTATACTTTTGAGAAATACAAAAAGGGGAAACTGACACTGACCAAGTCCGCTTATGATGTCCGCTGTGACGGGGAAGCAGGAGAATTCTATTCAACCTACGCAGACCTGCGATGTCTCCCCGGGAAATCCAACGGTCAGTACCTTCCCAACAACCCGATCACCAGAAATCAGCTTGCAAGAATGATCGCCAAGGTCGGGCATGTCAAAAGAAGCAGAGGACTGAAGTCCTTTGTAGCTTCCAACAAGGGCGGAAAGGTTACGTCGCTGCGCCTGGCCAGACTGCATGCGGCACTGTATCCCAATGATTATCTGACCGCCAAAAAAGAAAAAGAGGTCCTGAAGAAATGTAAAGGGATCAAAGGACTGTCCAAAGAAGACCGGAGCGCCTTTGCCTCTTATGTTGCCTACGGACTGGCCCCCGATGAGACCTGCTGCCGGCCCGGTCAGGTGATCAGCAGAAAACAGGCCCTGCTCTATACGGACCATCTCATGGATTATCAGACGAGCTATGATATCCGTCATCCCCGGGGTGCAGTCGGCGGAGTAAGAGAGGACGGCAGCTTTGCGATGAATGTTATTTCACTAAATGACAGGAGCAGGAGTATTCTGGACGAGCAGTTTAGAGAGTCTGTGAAAGAGAAGGATCTTCAGAAAAAGACGGAACAGCAAAATAAAGATAATAATGCGGAAAGCAATAATACAGAAAGCACAGAGAATCAGAAGCAGAAGGAACTTGACAATAAATAGATGGACATATTAATGAATGAATCGTTCAGGAGGAAAAGCATGAGTCAGGTAA
>CACXGS010000187.1 GCA_902767195.1 uncultured Lachnospiraceae bacterium
AGGATCCCGGGACGCTTAAGATCCACCAGAGCGGCATGCCGCCGATGATGATATCACAGTGACCGGAGAGTCCAAAGCCGAAACCAACGTGCCAGAGGAAGCAGATGACGAACAGGATAAATGTCGCCTTTGCTTCCTTGCGGATCTGGCGATCCTTTTCCACTCTCGTTTTCATTTCCATTGCTTTTCCTTTCCTAAAACATGGAGTTCTAACGGTTTACCGATATTCAGTTGTTTTTTTCGAGTGAATCATACCATCTGTCAAGATAATTGTAAAGATATATTATTATAATTATTTTCGTGGTATAATCGATAGAGAGCCGCGTGATGCGGAAATGGTTCGATTTTCAGGAACCTGTGTGAAAGTATTGTCATTCAGAATGGAGTATATTATGGAAAAGACGATTCTTTGTTACGGTGATTCCAATACCTGGGGATACATCCCGGGGGAAGTCACCAAGCGTTACCCCAGAGATACCAGATGGGCTGGAAGGCTGCAGTATCTGCTGGGAGAGGATTATCATGTCATTGAAGAAGGGCTGAACTCCAGAACCACAGTATGGGAGGATCCGACCCGGGGCGACCGCAGCGGCCTTACGTATATCGTTCCCTGCCTGCAACGTCATAAGCCCCTGGAACTGGTCATCGTCATGCTGGGTTCCAACGACACCAAGAGACACTTCGGCTGCAGCGCTCTGATGATCGCAACCGGAATGCGGCGGGTACTGGACGCCATCATCTTCTCAAGAAGCGGGAACGATAAGAAGGCGCCGGAGGTGCTTCTGATCGCGCCGCCTCTGATCCGTGAGGAGCTGCTGGGGGATCCGGACGGGTTCGTACAGGAGATGGGAGAAGAAGCCCCGGAGAAGTCCAAGGGCTTTTCGAAGCACTATAAGGCTCTTGCCGAAGAATACGGGATCCACTTCCTGGATGCTGCTGAAATCTGCGAGGCAAGCCCCCTGGACGGTCTGCATCTGGACGCAGAAGGGCATAAGGCCCTGTCCTATGCCGTGTGTGTGAAGGTGCGTGAGATCCTGGGATAACCAGGGATAAGAGTTTTGTGCAGAGACAAAGCCTCAGGTCACCGGAGATCGATGTAGAGAGAGTCTTTGCCGCAGCGCAGGAGGATCCATGTGGTCAGTGAAACGCCGCAGACGACGCAGAATATCGCCAGGCAGATGACCCCGAGAATATAGTCAGACCAGACCGCGGTGATCAGAAGCATGCCCACCGCCCCGAGCAAAGTGAAAATGATGAAAGTAGTATGGTTAAATAAACTGTTTGTGCTGATCGTATGCGTTGGTATTGTCCTTGGCATATCATTCTATCTATGGACAATAAGACCTACAAAAGAAATATTACTTTTAAGTGCTGTTGTTTCGGTTAACGGAGATGTAATCGATGGTATCCCTGATTCGACTTTGGAATTATGGTTTAAAGAAAGTGTTATAAGAAGACAAAAGCTTTCAAAAAATGACTTGATAGATGGAATTACAATCGAACTAAGTGGTGATGAGATTCAAAAGGGTAGGTATTCTCTGGTTCTACTGATTCCAGCAAACGAAATTGTTGAAGGTATAGAAGGCTTCCTTCAGACGGAGATTGCGTTTTACCAGCTTGCAAGTGCACGCAGTCATAAGTTCATGCTCCAACTGGATTATGATGTTGAAAATGGGAGAATCTCTGGTTTAGGGACTGTGGAAAGCCAAATGAAATCCAAATGGAATGAGACTGTTTTCGGAGAAAGTCAAAAGAAAATAAATAATGGAAATATTCAATTGTGCATAGATTAGCCATAAACAACTAACGTGATTGAGGGATTATAACTGTGATAAAGAGCAGACGGACTGTAGAAATCGTTTTGCTGGTCCAATGGATTAGGAGCAGGCAGTAAGGTTATATCTTTTGTTCGGTTCAGTCACTCGAGCAAGATTTACAGCGGAGGATTATTGTAAAGTGGCGAAGAAGATTCACCTCATGGGTACGTGTGTTTCAAGTATTTGTTGCAGTGTTC
>CACXGS010000188.1 GCA_902767195.1 uncultured Lachnospiraceae bacterium
AGAAGGACAGGAAATCTTTCTGATTGATGAAATAAAATGTGTCAGAAAACCTGTGGATGATATCACAGAGGCTAAAGAGGTTCACCTGGCCCAGGCAAAATGTTATGCCGCTATGACGGCGATTCTGGAGCAGGCGGCATCTTCTGTGGCAGTGCAGATTACCTACTGCCATATGGAGACGGAGGAGATTCGCCGGATCCGGGAGATCATTCCCGTCCGGGAGCTCCTTTCCTGGTTTGACGAGGTGATTGAGAAGTATCGGCGGTGGGCATCTCTTTACGTGGAGAATCGAAAGAGACGAAATGAGAGTATACAGAAGCTGCATTTTCCTTTTGATTACCGTCCCGGACAGAAATCTCTAACCGCCATGGCCCACCGGGCCATAGACCGGGGCGACCGGGTTTTCCTTCAGGCTCCTACAGGCGTGGGAAAAACGATCTCCATGATCTATCCTTCGCTGATTATGATGGGCCAGGGGAAAGTGGAGAGAATCTGCTATCTGACAGCAAGAACTACCACCGCCGGGGTGGCGGAAGATACCATTTCCCTGATGAGACCCCAGGGGCTTATATGTAAAGCGGTGACCATTACGGCAAGGGACAGGATCTGCATACAGGATGAGGCAGTATGTGATCCCGAGCTTTGCCCCAGAGCCAAAGGACATTATGACAGGATCAACGAATGCCTTTATCACATGCTCCAGTCAGAGGACCGGCTGGACAGAGACTGTATTCTTTCCTACAGCCGCGAATATATGGTTTGCCCTTATCAGCTGGCCTTTGAGGCGGCTGCATTCAGTGACCTGGTCATCTGCGATTATAATTATTTCTTTGATCCCCGGGGAAGTCAGACCAGTCTCTTTTCCCAGGGGGCCGGATCGGGGAATGTTCTCCTGATTGATGAGGCCCATAATCTTCTGGACAGGGCCAGGGAAATGTATAGTGCTCATATGAGCAGAGATGATTTCGTCCGCCCCAGGCGGATCTTTCGCAAACGTTCCGGCAGAGTCTACCGGTCTGTCCTGAAATGTGACCGGGTTCTTGCCAAAATGTCAAAAGACGGGCCGGATCCTGTCTTCTATGATCAGATCGAGGATATTCGATTTCCCCTTCTGCGTATGCTGGAAAAACTGTCAGAGTACCTGACAGACAACCAGGATTTTGAAGATAAAGAGGAGATCCTTGATTTTTATTTTAAAATGAGTCATTTTTCCTCCATGCTGGAGACCCTGACTGACGGATATCAGATTTACGGAGAAGGAAATGACAGGGATTTTGTCCTTCGGCTTTTCTGTATCGATCCCTCTGAGAGACTGGAGCAATACCTGGAGGAATGTCACAGCGGCATCTTTTTTTCTGCGACTCTTCTGCCCATCCTCTATTACCGGAGTCTGCTGGGAGGGAGTCAGACCGAGGCTTACTGCGTGCCTTCTCCCTTTCCGCCAGAGAACAGGCTTCTGGCCATTACGGAGGATGTTACAAGCCGCTATTCCAGAAGAGGAAAAGACCTGTACCGGAGAATTCTCCGCTACCTGGAGAGAACAGTGGAGGCAAAGACCGGCAATTATATGATCTTTTTTCCTTCTTATGAGATGATGCAGCAGACGGCCCTCCTGCTCCCGGAGACCACCCTGGAGCTGGTTGCGGATATCCAGATCCAGGAGGCAGAGATGGATGAGAAGTCCAGAGCCGACTTCCTCCTGAAATTCCAGCCGGAACCGGAAAGGACCAGAATCGGTTTCTGTGTTCTGGGAAGTGTGTTTTCGGAGGGAATCGATTTGACGGGAGACCGCCTGTCGGGTGCGCTGATCGTGGGAACCGGTCTGCCGGGAATCTGTCTGGAGAGGGAGATCATCCGGGAATATTTCAGCCGTAAAGAGGAGAATGGCTATGATTACGCCTACCGTTATCCAGGCATGAACAAGGTTCTTCAGGCAGCCGGGAGAGTGATTCGGACAGCAGAGGATCGGGGGGTGATCCTTCTCATGGATGATCGTTTTCTGGAAAGAGAGAACCAGCTTATGTTTCCCGGTGACTGGCAGACCTATTATCCGGTCAATGAAAACAATGTAGGGAAAGTCCTGGAGGAATTCTGGAAAGACTAATTATTCATCGGATATGGATTCTGATGAGAAAAAGTGATAGAATATATAATAATTTGATTACGAGGTAGATAATTATGGAATGGAAACTTTGGCTGTTGCCGGTGGTGGGGGCCATTATAGGTTATGCTACCAACTGGATTGCCGTAAAAATGCTATTTCGTCCCCGGCATGAGATAAGAATACTGGGACGACGATTGCCTTTTACTCCCGGTGTTATTCCCAAAGGGCAGGAAAGACTGGCCAATGCTGCGGGCCGGGTTGTGAAAGACCACCTGCTCAACCATGAGATTATGCGGTCGGTCCTTCTTTCCGACAGGATCAGGAAACAGATTATTGACGGAATCACTGACTGGAAAGCGGGGCTGGGAGATGCCAATCTCCATGAATGCATCGGTCAGTTTGTCAAAGAGGAGACGATCGAGCAGCTGACCGGTGAGATCGAAGACCGTGTCAGCGACCATCTCTGCCGCAAGATTCTTTCGATGGATCCCGCCTCCATGCTGGTGGAAAAGCTGATGGAAGAAGTCCGGGAAATGCTGAATGATTCCATGTTTGGTATGATGATCGGGGGATCCCTGCTGGACAAGATCGGTGAACAGATCCGGGACAGGGCAGACCGTTTTATCCAGGACCATCTGGAGGAATATATCCGCATGATGGTGCACAATGAATCCGAATCGATTATGAGCAAGTCTGTGACGGAACTTATTGAGCGTGTGGAGAATGAGAGCGGTCCTATGGAGGAAGCATTCTGGAACCTTTACTGTTCCATTGTGGAGAATCACCTGGACGGCCTTCTGGAGGCCCTGGATTTCTCGTCTATTGTTAAAGACCGGATCAACGAGATGCCTGTGGAAGAGGTGGAGACCCTGGTCTTATATGTCATGGAGAAAGAGCTGGCAGCCGTGGTCAATATCGGTGCCGTCATCGGTTTTGTGCTGGGACTTGCCAATATACTGATTATCAAATTATTCTGATTTTGAAAATGAATGAATATGCTTTTTATTTCAGGAGGGCGAAAAATGAAGGATGAGATCAAACGTTTGAAAGAGATCGTGGACGGGACAGATAACCTGGTGTTTTTCGGAGGAGCCGGTGTGTCCACCGAGAGCGGCATCCCGGATTTCAGGTCAAAGGACGGCCTTTATAACCAGCACGACGTCAAGTTCGACAGGTATACTCCCGAGTATCTGCTC
>CACXGS010000189.1 GCA_902767195.1 uncultured Lachnospiraceae bacterium
AAGATTCGGGATGTGTTTTGTGGTTGCGATGACGCCGGTTCCGATGACACCAATCTTTAATACGCTCATAATGTTTTTCTCCTTTTTAATGATGTTTTTTGTTGTGTGCTTAATTGATGTGTTGTTGTGTACTTAACTGATGAGTTGATTGTATCAATTATGAAAACGCGATGCGCCCGGAATAGAAATACATGTACTCAAAAATGATACTGAGATTCCTAAAATGAAAACCTTTTTCTTGAAGTTTATGAGGAGGTTCTGCTATACTGTTTTTGAAAGAGCAACATAAACCAATAATCGGTTTATAAAGTAAATGAACACTTTTATGTATATAGATAGGAGGAAGTGCTGTGAACGTATTGCAGTGTCTTACGGAACTGTATAATTCTCAGGAAATCGGGAGTATTTATAAGGAACTTGCCTTAAGAATACTGGGCAATCTGGATCAGATGCGGCGGGTCACCATATATGATATTGCGGAACTTACGAATTCATCCAGGACAACTGTATGGAGACTGGTTCAGAAATTGGGATATGACAGCTTTTCTGACTTCCGGTATGCGCTGCAGTCAGCTTCGTCCCAGTATGTTTATTACAACCGTATGGTAGAGGAGAGAAAAGCGGTTACCGGCGAAAAGCTGCTTACGGATTTATCCGGACAGTTGAAAGATGTGAACAGGATCATTTCGCAGTATGTATCCCCGGATCTGATTGAAGAACTGACAGATGAGATCTCGGATGCATCGAAAGTTCATTTTTATCTTCCTTTCCGCACTTCATTTGTATATTCGTTTCAACAGAATTTGTGGATTGACGGAAAAGATTCGGAATATCGATGTCTGCTTCCGGAGATGCTTGCTGCAACCAGGTATCTTAATGAAGACTCAATTGTACTGATCAGTTCAATTGAGCATGCGGAAACACAGGATATGACGAAAATCTTTGAGACTGTCAAAGAAAAGGGCAGTACAATCTGGCTGACAGGAAATACCGAATCCCGGTATGCTGAATATGCAGACCGGGCCCTCCTGGTATCTAAAGAAAAGCCGGCAGTCTGGGTCATCGCATTTGAGATTTTTATTCTTGCTCTAAGTGAACGGTACCGCGGGAGGTTTATTGATAACTGATATAAAGGCCTATTAATGCGGGCTTCTAAGGGCATTTTCCTTAAGCCCGCTTTTTTTGTGTCGATTTTAAAATGTACAGGTTCAAAGCCGGAGAAGTTTGTGTTATATTGATATGTGGATTATTAGCGAAATCCTTTAAGGAGTGATTATGGCAGATAGGGATAAGATCATTGAGACCATAGATAAGGTGTCCGACCTTGTCGATGAAGCGATCAGTACCAATGATTATACGGAACTGAGCCGCCAGATCGGAAAAGCTGTCAGGGATGCGACTGATACGGTTGCGAAAAATGCCGCCGCATTCGCAGCAGGAATGAGTGAGCCCTCCGCGCCGAAGAATTCGTCGCAGAAACAGAGGGGATCTTCATATAATCAGGCGTCCTCTTATAACTCGTCGGCCTCTTATGGTAACGAAGCCGAACGGGCCTGGGCCAGACAGAAATATCGCAGAGAGACAGAGGCGATGCGTTTGCGCCGTCAACAGTCTGAGAAGAGAGCAGCCGAAAGAGCTGCCAAGGCGCAGATGGATGCTTACGCCCAGCAGTATTTTGCACGTCCGGCTGATGAGACAGGCCCGGTGATAGAGACCATTGCGGGTGGTGCGCTGGCCGTCATTTTCGGTGTGCTGCTGCTTATATTTACCGCAGCGGCGCTGGCGGGTGCCAGTGCGATGGTACCGCTAGTCGTATCAGCTTTGGGCATGGCATCGGGAATTGCGATGGTTCTGCACGGACGAAAGGCTTCCAGGAAAGCGGTTCATTTTAAATCATACCGGAAACTGCTGCTTCCGAAACTTTACATGGATGTGAAAGACATTTCCGATAAGACGAAGATTCCGGAAGAGACCGTAGTAAAGGAACTGGAAGAGTTTTCCGAGAAAAAGATGATCAAGCAGGGTCATTTTGATGCGAAGAAGAAAACGTTTATTGCTTCCGATGAAATCTACGAGCAGTACAAGGCTACGGAAAAGCAGGCGGAGGTCCTGAGGCAGCAGGCTGAGGAAGAGGCTAAGAAAAAAGAAGCCTATACGCCGGAAGTCAGAGAACTTCTGGATCAGGGCAGTGCCTGCATCCGTATGATTCACGAAGCGAATGAGGATATTCCGGGCGAGGAAGTATCTGAGAAGCTGGACCGCATGGAACAGATTGTGATCCGTATCTTCGAAGAAGTCAGAAGACGTCCCGAGCTGGCAGGAAGTTTAAATATGTTTATGAACTACTACCTGCCGACGACCACCAAGCTGATCGATGCCTATCGCAGAATGGATCAGCAGGAAGTCCAGGGAGAGAATATCCGTAACGCGAAGCATGAGATCGAGAATTCGCTTGATACGATCAACGACGCGTTTGAGAAATTGCTCGACAGCTTCTATAAAGAAGAAGCTATGGACGTATCCAGCGACATCAGCGTCATGAAAATGATGATGAAGCAGGAAGGCCTTGCGCCGGATGATCTGACTGCCATGAAGCAGAGGCAGGAGCAGATGCAGATGAAGCAGGCCCAAAGGAATGCCAATGTAAAACCTGCAGCGGCGAAATCTGAGGCACCGGCCCAGCAGGCTGCTCCGGCACCGGAACCTGTACAGGAGGCGGCACCGGAGCCGTCACTGAAAGCACCCTGGGAACAGCCGATTGACTTTAACGCCTTTGAGCCGGGCCTTTCCTCCTCTTCGCAGGGACAGGCAATGGCCGCGCCATGGGAAGTAGAACAGAAACAATCATGATAACGGGGGAGAGCCCTCACTGACATGCATCAATATATTATTTAAGAAACCGGAGGAACAAACATGAGTGATTTTGGAAGTTTCGAGAACAATGAGATACTCGCCCAGGCACAAAATGCCCTGAATTCTGCTCAGGGAGCTCTGAATGCGGTTGAGGGGGCACAGCAGATGACGCAGGGGACGCTGGATTCGATGCAGACTCAGGCGACACAGGCGGCACAGCAGGCAGCTCCCGACATGATGCAGTTCGCGCAGCAGGCAGCACAGCCCGCGATGCAGTACGCTCAGCAGCCGGCCCAGCCGACATCCCAGATGTCCGTGGATGATCTTTCCGCCCAGATTACACAGCAGGCAGCGGAAGTATTCAATAAACCGAAGGCAGAA
>CACXGS010000190.1 GCA_902767195.1 uncultured Lachnospiraceae bacterium
AACCGGAAGACATATGTATCAATAACATCGGTTACAGGCTCAAGAAGCGCCGAACTCTTTACCGTCTGATAGAATAAGCCGAAATCACCACGGAAGATGTTTCCAATGGCCAGCAGCACCAGGGTCATCATTGTAGGGATTAACGCCGGGATCGTTATGTAACGGATCTTCTGCCAAGCATTAGCGCCATCAAGCGAGGCCGCTTCAAACATCTCCTGGTCGAGGGACGTTATTGCAGCTAGATAAACCACTGATCCGTAACCTGTCTGTTTCCATACCTTAAGGAAAGTCAGGACGAATGGCCATGCTCCAGGTGTGTTGTACAAATCAAATGGCGCAGCGCCTAACATCTGCAATATGTGGTTAGCAACGCCCTTTTCATAGTTAAAGACATTGTACATGATTGCGCCGGCGACAACCCAGGAAATGAAGTAAGGCAGGAATACAAACGCCTGCGCGAATTTCTTGTATATCTTGCTTCCTATCTCATTCAGCAGAATTGCACCACCCATTTCGAAAACCACGGCGCAGATAATGAAGATGAGATTATACAGAAGCGTATTTCTGGTGACTCTGCCTAGTTTTCCTGCGATCAGCAACGCATTGAAGTTCTTCAACCCTCTCCACGGAGAGAAATAGATACCACCTTCATACGTGTACTTCTTGAACGCAAGTACTATGCCAGTCATCGGAGCATAAGCAAAGAATAAAACATATAATATTGCCGGCAGCAACATTACCAAAAGCAGCCAGTACCTTTTGATGATCTTCTTAACAGGCATTCTGCCGGCACGATCTCTTTTCCCTAGCATAAATACACCTCTCCTAATCCATCCATCTTAGCGGCCACAGGACAGTAATAATCTATTCCATGGCCGCCACATAAAGGCGTCATAAAAGCAGCTATTACTGCCTCGGCCCAAAATAATCCGCAGCCTTTGCCAGAAGCTCCCTTATCGGAAGGTGCTGAGGACATACCTCTTCGCAAGCTCCACAGCGTATGCATGCCGTAGCTCTTTCTTTATTTTCGGTATCTACTCTCCAATACATCTGTTCTCTAGCCTGTGCATCTCCATACAGAGTTAAGACATTCAGCACATTGAATACGCCTGAAATCCCAACGTTCTGCGGACATACCTTAGCGCAGTAATTACATGAAGTGCACTGTACCAGCGGAACCTCAGCAAGCTTCTTCTGAGCCTTATCCAGAGTAGCCTTTTCCGCTTCTGAAAGACCAGTAAAACCTTTCATTGTCTTCAGATTGTCCTCAAGCTGCTCCAAGCTGCTCATTCCTGACAATACTGTGATGATGCCTTCAAGCCCGGCAGCAAAACGAATGCCCCAGGAAGCAAACGAAGAATCCGGCTCGGCTTCTTTAAAGATACCCTGTACAACTTCAGGGGGATTCGCTAACATTCCGCCCTTGACCGGCTCCATAATGATAACCGGCTTACCATGCTTTCTGGCGGTTTCATAAAGCTCGCGGGAACGGATCTGAAGACTGTCCCAATCCGCATAGTTGATCTGCAGCTGGACAAACTCCGCTTCGGGATGCAAGGTAAGAATATGATCAAGCTCTTCCGGTGTTGAATGGAATGAAAATCCGATATGACGGATCAATCCCTCTTCCTTTTTCTTCTTAATGAAATTCCAAAGATCATAATCATCAAAGAAATGCGTCCTATGCTGACCTACATTATGAAGGAGATAAAAATCAATATAGTCTACGCCAATCTGCTTTAATGAGTTATAGAACTGGCTTTCGGCCTCCTCTTTCGTCTTGCTAGAGATCCAGCAAGCATTTTTAGTTGCAATCTGGAACGATTCGCGAGGATAACGCTCTACCAGAGCCTGCCTTAATGCATCTTCACTGCCATCGTATGCCCAGGCCGTATCAAAATAAGTAAATCCCGCAGCCATGTATGCATCGACCATCTTCTTTGTCTGCTCAAGGTCGATTACATTGTCATTCTTGGGAAGCCTCATGAATCCAAACCCAAGTTTTCCGATTTCTTCGCCTAAATAAGCCATGAGTGCCTCCTTATCGTTTGTAATTAATTGTTATAGACGCCATTAAATGCTTCTGTTAATGCATCAGCGATGATTGCATGTCCACACCAGGTCGGATGTACTCCATCAATCAGAACATACTGAGGTGATGCCTTCTCTGCAAATTCATTCATCTTGTCCTGCAGTGGGACAAAGATCACTTCACAATCCTCGGCGACCTTCTTCGCTTTAACCATCATCTCGTCAACCATCGCCCGGAAAGGCTCATAATACTGGTCCGTAGATTCTCCATGCAGACAGAATGGTTCCAGAACGAAGATCACTATATCCGGTATGGCTTCCTTGATCTCCGATATGAACATCTTTAAGTTCCGCTCATATTTATCCGGATCAACACCGTTCTTATATTCCAGCTCATGCCAGACATCATTCACACCGATCAATATGCTCAGATATTGAGGCTTTAACAGAAGGACATCCTTCTTAATACGAGCATACATATCGATAGAACGATCTCCGGAGATTCCTCTGTTAATAAAGGTCAATTCTCCCGGATACTGAGTACTAAGCTTTCCGGCAACCATTGTCGGATACCCGGAACCCATAAACTGGTCCTTCGTCCTAAACCGAATCGCATCCGTTATGGAATCACCCTGAAACAAAAACGTTTTCATTTCTTGCGTTCCTCCAAAACAACTAAATTAAGAGCAGGTACTGTTACTGAATCTTTTATTTCGCGTCCTGAAATCAACTCGAGGAAATCGCCCTCCAGATCGATTGTCTGCTCCGTGTCGGAAGCGTTTACATAGAATACATAACGCACCCCTGATTCGGAGAATCGCTCATAATACTGAATGCCTTCAGGCAGCTTTACTGCGTCTATCCCAACTGTCTTCAGGACATCCGCAAAACACGCCAACAGACAATCCGAATTAACGTTCGCGCCGATATAATAGGCAGTTCCCTTTCCGTAGGAATTTCTGGTGATCACCGGCTGACCCTGGTAATAATCTTTCCCATACCTAGCGACAGTTTCAGCTTCTTCCGGAACAAGAACTTCGCAGAAGTCCCGGATTTCAAACGTGCTGCTATCAGAAAACACCGCCTGATTAGTTTCAGAAGGGTACAGCGTATCGATCTCTTCCGCGTACAGGCCGAAGACTTTTCTTAATCCGGCGCCGGGGAAACCACCCAGATAACACAGTGTATTTTCATTCACATACGCGGTTAAAAAACTGCCTACGACGGTACCGCCATTTTCGACAAAAGCTGAAATGCGTTCTGCCAATGCTTCCGGAACGGCATACAACATAGGAAGAAACACAACTTTGTAAGAAGACAAATCCTCCTCTGTTGAGACAAAATCGGCATTAACACCCAGCTTCAGAAGCTCTTTGTAGTACGACCGAACATAGCGAATATAGTCAACTCTTTCCTTGCTTAACCCGAGCAAGTCTTCCACTGCCCACCAGCTATCCCAGTCAAGCATAATAGCTACCTGAGAATGGAACATACTACCGGTGACCACAGAAAGCTTCTTCAACAGGCTTCCTACTTCGCTGACTTCTCTAAATACTCTTGTGTTTTCACTGCCCAGATGATCCACGACAGCACCGTGATACTGTTCAAAGGACCCTCTTCCTTTTCTCCATTGGAAATACTGTACCGTATCACTTCCTGCTGCAATCGCCTGAAGGCTCGATACCCTGTGTACACCAGGCCGCTTAATTTTGTTGGTGGGATGCCAGTTGACCAGACTAGGAGTGCTTTCCATCAACATAAAAGGCCTATCCTTCTTCAAGGACCGCATCATCGCATGGTCAAAGGCATAATCAAGAGACAGGTCAGCTACACTTTGATGGTCATTATTCCAATCCGGATATCCATCCCAACTGATAACATCCAATTCCTTTGCCATCTTGAAATAATCGAAGGTCTTGAACATCCTCATGAAATTTGTAGTAACCGGGACATCCGGGGCAACGCTCTTCAGAACATCTCTCTCGAAGTTCATGAAATCAGTTGCATTCTCGGAGTTGAAGCGCTTCCAATCAAGCAACAGCCCCATGATCGTATGTTCTCCGTTGTCATACGGAGGATCTATCTGACTGAAATCATTAAACTGATGGCTCCAGAATGGCGTCCACCATTCATGATTCAGCTTTTCTATAGAATTGTCATATCTGCGACGAAGATAGTCCTGGAAACGGGCCCGGCAAAGATCGCAATAACATGCCCCGCCCAACTCATTTGAGATGTGCCAGAGTATCAATCCAGGATGAGAACCAAACTCCTCAGCCAGCTTTGTGTCAATAATCCGGACCTTTTCTCTGAACTGCGGCGACGCAAAACAGTGGTTGTGGCGCTGTCCATGCCTAATACGAATACCATCAGAAGACACACGCATGGCCTCCGGATACTTAAGATCAAGCCATGCAGGCCTTGCACCGGAGGGAGTGGCGAGAACCGTATAAATACCATTCTCGTACAGCTTATCCATAATCTGGTGAAGCCAATCGAAATGGAATTCACCTTCCACCGGCTCATAGGTTGCCCATGCAAACACGCCCAAGGTGGCCGTGTTAATCCCCGCCAGTTTCATCAGCCGGATATCTTCTTCCAGAATGTCCGGACGATCCAGCCACTGATCCGGGTTGTAATCACCACCATGCAGCAAAGTGGGAATTTTGTCGAACAGTACACTCATCTCCAGGCTCTCTCATTCAGTAATAATACGAAACGCGTATGCGTATTCATCAGCGATGTCATCAGGGAAATAGATTAAAAGTCCAAGTTCATTCAACTCATATCGGATCTCTCCGTTATAACCCAGCAGAGAAACCTGATTAATCTTCTCCTTCAACAGTTCTTTGCGGAAAGCCTTCAACAGGATTGAATTATCTTCGGGACGGCCTAATGTGATCGCATAAACATTCTTTCCGTTTTGCGTATATCGGACGTCGTTTCCGCCGAAATCACTGATGGTCTCCTCCATCATGTAACCCAATTCAACCTGCGCGGAGATCTTTTTGACGTCGAAATTGTTATCCTCCATCAAAGTCGGCCCTTCCTGGCAGACTCTGAATGGCCGCGTATCAAATATCGCCTCTCCGTTTGTCTTGAGCCAATCTCCGATTTCCTTAAGCTTCGCAACAGCATCGGGATGGAATGTGCCGTCATACTTTGGCCCGATATTCAAAAGCAGATTGCCGTTTTTGGAAACGATATCAATCAGCTGATGGACGATTCTTTTTGCAGGTTTGTATTCAGGGTTTTCTGTATAGCACCAGGTGCCAAGTGCCTCAAGTTTATCGTCCGATTGCCAGGCAAAAGGCTTTGCGTCTGCAAATCGGCCGTTCTCAATATCAACAGTTGCGCACTCCTGAGGGAAATCATATTGTTTATAGGTAATCGTTGTATCGCTGCGGCGATAGAGAGCGTCCATTACCTGCATTTTGTACGAATCCGGGATGATATTCGCACGGCTGTCGAAATAGACCGCATCCGGATCATACTTATAGATCACTTCAAGCACCTTATCCCGCCATACAGCGTTAAACTCGTCGTTCGGCAGCTGTCTCGGGATATATTGGTTTGTCTCTAACGGTAAGATCTGCCCATAGTACATCTTATTCGCAGGGTCATAAACATCCCCGTTGATTGCTGTTCCCATGTACCAGCCCCATAACCACTGATGATGGAAGGTAGCAATACAACGAATACCCTGCTTCCGGAATTCTCGGAAACACTCTTCGACTATGTCGCGATGGGGCCCCATCTTCGCTGAGTTTACCGGGTTAACCTGCGAGTCCCATAAGGAAAAATTATCAGCATGTTCGGTTACAGGCCCCGCATAGCGCGCACCAGACAGTTTTACAAGGTCTGCCCACTCTTTGGCATCAAACTTCTCTGCCGTAAACAGAGGAATAAGGTCTTTATAGCCAAACTCACTGACTTTGCCAAAACGCTGTTCATGGAAGCGCTGCTGTTCACTTCCATCGCTGTAGATATTCCGGGAATACCATTCCGATCCATGCTCTGCCACTGAGTATGGTCCCCAATGAAAGAACAAGCCAAACTTCGCATCCCTGAACCATTCTGGTGTTTCGCGCACAAAATCTTTCCATTCATTCATCGCGACTGAACCTCACTTCTTTCGGGAATATTCAAATACAAAATGATTGGGAACAGCGATCCAACTGTTAGATTAACAATTAGGGATGTGCTTTTTGATTTAGGCATTGCCAAGAAAAGGCAACTGACTATTAGAGCTTATTCAGATTCACTTAAGACAGTCGTAGCAATCCAGATATCGATCTTACAAGCTTTCCTGTAAATGCTGTTTAGATCACACTACAACTTATAAGCTCACCCGGCAAAAAGCAACAAATCCGCTCTCTTCAAGAATTAAAGCCCCATTGGTTTATCTTCTCTCTCGTCTAAATAAAGAATGTCAGTGTTCCGAAGATTATCTGTAAAGGCAATTCTACTGTTGGCTAAATTGGTTGCAAATATTTGCCATGAATATCTCAAAATTTAAGATTATATTAGTTCTATATGTGAATCAGTGTCAACATTAAGGCGGTGAATTAATCATAATTCGTCTATATGCACAATATGTCAGGTTAAAGATTGTTAAGTAGTAGAATTAACTTTCACATAATGAAATATTAGTTTCGTATTATGAAGTCGTAAACTCTATATTATGGCTATTTATTGTCTTTCTTCTTCTATCGAGTTAATGCGAAATATCGATGTGCTATACCATTAGATATTTGTGTCGGAAGTAAGGTCGTACTCAAATGGAAAACAAATCTGGCGTTAAGCTCCTCAAGATTCTTGAGTATATAGTTTATGCTGGTAAGCCGTTACGACTTATAGACATTTCACGCGGGATGGGAATGAACCAGACCACAACCTCAAGATATCTTTCTACTTTGATCAATAATCACTATATTGTTCAGGAACCTTCCTTAATGACATACATGCCGACATATAAGCTGAACTCCATGGCTAACCACGCGAATTCAGCGATGGATATCACTCGCATCACACATCCTTTTCTTGAGAGGATATCGAAAGAATTTGGTGAGTCTGTGTGTTTATCATCAGAAGAGAATATGCAGGCAGTATATATCGATGTCATGCCCAGTCAGCGCTTCCTTGCCACTTTTCAGCAAGTTGGTGGTCATGCGCCACTTCACTGTACTGGTAATGGAAAAGTACTTCTCTTAAACTACTCTTCTTCTCAGATAGATGATCTTGTCAAATATCGAGGATTGGCACAGTATACACCAAACACTATAACTAACAAGGAAACCCTTCTGGAAGAACTAAATAAGATACGTGAACGTGGTTATGCTTTAGATGAGGAAGAGCGAGAACTTGGTGTCAGGTGTGTCGCAGTGCCGATCTATGATTCAGAAAGCAAAGTAATTACCAGTTTAAGTATAACCGGTCCTACTGTCAGGATGACAGATGAATTAATCCAAGGGTATATTTCTGTTCTCAAAACTGCCGCAGTAAACATATCGAAGACTCTTGGTTTATCTGAATAATGTTCTCCCCTTCTTAGTTTGAGAATGCCGCAGGTAACTTCTCTCTTATCTCAAAAGGTGGGACTTTACCGCAACATTGGTGTTCACTGAGAACTAACCAAAATCTACAGCGTTCCATTTTCAGCCTTATTATCAAAAACAAAACGGCGCCCCGAAGGGCGCCGCCATCATACAAATACAGTTCCTGTTTACACCATTATCTGTGCCTCTCCGATCCGATCACTTCTCCTGCGCAAGTGCCACCGGATGGTTGCGATCCATGTTTTTTTTTACGATCTCCTGATATTCACGGAGTCTGATTAACACACTTGATCTCTTGTTTTCCTGAGTATCATTTCTATCATCGAGATTGGTCTCTGCGGCCCCTAATTCAGTTTCCTTGCTCATGGCACTTTCATATGTCCGTATTGCCTCAACCGCACTCCTGCCGAACCCGTCGACAACATCCTGCTGGATGCATGCTCCATCCTCCGCACTGACAATGATCGCTCCGACGCTGTCGCCGAACTGGTCACTCTGCATCAGGAAATAGATATTGCCTTCATGTTCCAGCTTGTCTACTGTGTGCCAGGTACCGCCGATCTCCGGAAATCGCATACCGGATGCGCCGTCCTTTACAATTCCCGGATCAAATACCATCCCCGGCAGGTTGCGGAACCCGAACGAATCCACATAATATGCCTCCGTCCTTCCGTTTTCCTGAAAAGTGATCACATCTGACACGGATAATGAATGTCCCCTGTAGTCTGCCGGATGGCGCAGGTTGAACTTCTCATATACCGAATCAAGTGTTTCTCCCTCTTCTGCGGTGCCGGTGTACACATGGTGGTAGTTCTCCGGTAAAACACTTCGGTTTTCAGCTTCCAGCTCGCGAATCGACATGAAGGCGTAATCAATGGTCTTGTTGTCATCAATCTGAAAGATGTCATACTGTCCTGTTATACTTCCATTCACAGCGCCACCTCCTACCGATCCAGCTGATGTTTCTGCTCTCTCTGTCTGTTGCTCTTCTCCTGCTGCTTTACCTGAGCACTGTTTTCGGAAAGTCTCTCCCTGACGGATTTGCGGCCATATTCCTTATGCTCCTCCGCGACAACAGCGCGATCATTCCTCACCTGTGCTCTATTCTCTTTTGCCTCAGCCAGGCTGCCGTCGACGATCTCATAGACCTTATCCGAAAGCTGTTCCGAAAGCTGAACCTCTTCCGCGTTCACCGCCTGTACTGTCTCCCTGAGCTCATTGACAGAGTTGCCCTCTTTCCCGATCACCAGAAGCTCATGCACAGATGAAGGCAGAACATACACGTCTCCGAGAGTCTCATGAATCTGCTCCTGAACCTCGGGAAGCAGGATAGCTGTCGCTCCAAACAATCCAGTCTCATTGGTAACGACATACACTTTAGGGCCATCCATCAATCCATCGGGAATGCCCAGCATCTCACTGAGCGACCTGAAAACAGGCCCCCGCTCCTGCGTCATGTTGTCGAGTGCTGCCTGGTGGAGCTCCTGCTGTGAGACCCCCCAGAACCCTGCCATACTCTCCGTTATATCCATTCCCTTAATACTGTTCCTGTTCCCGGTCGGAAACTCAATCCTGTAATAGCAGGCCAGGTCATCCATAATCTCATGCGGTTTATCCGCGAGCATTTCGTGGTTCCGCTCTTCGTTGACAAGCCGAACGTGAATATATTTCTTCACCTCTTCAAAACTGCCTGTCATGACAACATTCCCCTCATACGAAGTCGTGCCGTCCATCCCCTGCATAGTCCTTCTGTTTTCCATAGTTTCTCCTTTCTGCGGCGCTGTAAGAAGCGCCGCTGACATGGTGTATAGTGGTTTTAATCGTTACCTTTCCCTGTTCTTGTCTTCCGGATGATCAATCCGTGCAGTTTCCGGATTCACAGTCTGAGCCCACATCGCTTGGCGAAGTGAGATAAGTTTTCCCAGTACTGAAGGTCTGACTTCCTGCTTCTGGTCTCTCTCTTCCGCTCTTTTACCGGACGAACCAGTGGGATAGTCCCCTGAAACTGAACCGGTATGGTAAGACATCTGTACTTCCGCAACGGTCGGTGAGTCATAACCTGCCGTTTTGTAGGAGGCTTCCGTCCTACTACCCGTCATGCTGTCACCTGCCTCCGGAGAGTCAGCAGTTTCCTCCATCCCGATCAGGCTCGAGTCACCCTTCTCATCCAGGTTCAGCAATGAATTGAGTTCTGACAGCCGCTCGGATTTCTCCCGAAGTTCCTCTTCTCTGGGGAACGGCTTCCCAACCTCTTCCTTTGCTGTTTCCAGCTGTATCCTGAGATTCTCCAGTTTCAGTTCCAATTCCTCAGCCTTTGCTCCAATACCAGACAGCGTATTCTGGATACGGAGAATATTTCCTGTCGGGTCTGAACCTGCTTCAACCTTGTAGCTGCCTTCTCCTCTGATCGTCAGCTCATATTTCTGGCTCAGCGGATCAAATGCAGTGCTGAGACTGAAGCCGTGATACTCACCGATTATTCCTCCGCTTTGAACACCTCCCATGGCCTTGCATGCTTCGATCAGCGCTGCACCGGCATCCTTCCGTTCGTTATAGACAACACCGCCAATCTTCATGGCAAAGCTCTCCTCCTGCTTCTCTCTTTCCAGCACGGGAAGAATGACGCCATAGTCCTTTCTCATCACGTCCAGCTGCTGTGACGTCGCTGAGATCTGCAGAGGCAGCTTATGGGCGATTTCACTCTCCAGACGATAGATATTGCTTGTGTGGTTCGCCTTCATCAGCTTCAGCTTCGCTACCTGGACATCCAAATCCATCTTTTCCTTAATCAGCGGATTGCCGGTAGCCAGGGCTTTAACCTCCGCATAGGTAAGCGCGGCGTCGTCAACATCCTCGCAGGCCCGGACCGGGGACTTACTGGTCATGATTTGGGAGATGAATTTCTGCTTGTTCTCCACGATCTGCCAGAGATAAGCGTCAAAGGTGTTCTCCGTCACATACCTGTAAATCCGGACCTCCGGGTTCCTGTTCCCCTGCCGAAGGATACGGCCTTCCTGCTGTTCCAGATCTGAAGGCTTCCATGGACAGTCGAGATGATGAAGAGCGATCAGCCTGTCCTGCACATTCGTTCCGGCACCAAGTTTCGGAGTAGATCCAAGCAGTATACGGACCTGACCATTCCTGACTTTCTGAAACAGCGCCGTCTTCTTCATTTCGTTATTGGCATCATGAATAAACGCAATCTCTTCCTTAGGCACTCCTAATGCAGTCAGCTTATTCCGGATATCCTCGTAGACAGAAAAGCTTCCGTCGCCCTTCGGCGTGGATAAATCGCAAAAAATTAACTGCGTGGATTTCTCCGACGCAGTTTCTTTCCACACCTTATAGGTGTTCTCTATACATTTGTTTACCTTGCTCCCTGGATCATCAGGCAGGAGCGGATTGATGAGCCGTTGGTCCAAAGCCAGTTTTCTTCCGTCATTTGTGATCTTCAGCATATTGTCTTCTCTGGCATCGACCATTCCGCTGCGAACCATCTCCGCCCGCTCCGAGAATGCCTCCACGATCTCCTTCTGTTCCTCTGTCGGCTTCAGTACCTCATTGATATAGACCGCTTTGGGAACCGGAAGGTTCAGCATATCTGCAGTCTGAATATCCGCGGACTCCTTGAAAATAGAAATCAGCTCCGGCAGATTGAAAAACCTGGCAAAACGCGTCTTGGCCCGGTATCCTGTCCCTTCCGGCGCGAGTTCGACGGCGGTCACCGTCTCGCCAAAAGTGGCTGCCCATGAATCAAAGAGACTTAAGCCCATCTTCCGGAGTGTGTCCCTCTGCAGATAACGCATCATTGTATAGAGCTCTACCATACTGTTGCTGACCGGTGTGCCTGTGGCAAATATCACCCCCTTTCCTCCTGTTACCTCGTCCATGTACTGGCACTTCATATACATGT
>CACXGS010000191.1 GCA_902767195.1 uncultured Lachnospiraceae bacterium
ATCATCACACGATGCCCTTTCTCACGCTCCTCTCTTACAAAGCGGGCTTTATCTTCCGGCAGTACTTCTGAATAATAATAGTCAACTCCAACCTCTTTTGCCACGGCTGCTGCTGTCTTCTCACTGTCTCCGGTCATCATTACAATCTGGGAGAATCCGTTTTCTCTCAGGCCGCGAACCACATCAGCGGCTTCTTCCCTGAGTAGATCTTCGATCAGGATCACGGCAGCAAGCTTCCCTTCCACCGCAAGATAGAGGTGGGAGTAGTGGGAGGGAAGGGCATCGAACTTTCGTTTCTGCCCACGGGGGATCTTACAGGCTTCATCTTCAAATACGAAGTGATAAGAGCCGATGATGGCTTTTTTCCCTTCGATAAATGTTGAGATACCATGGGCTACTATATATTCCACCTTCGAATGCATTTCATCGTGGTGGATATCCCGGGCGGCCGCTTCGTCCACGACGGCCCTGGCAATGGAATGGGGGAAATGTTCTTCCAGGCAGGCAGCGACGCGAAGTGCTTCTTCCGGGTCCCAGCTGCCAAATGCAACCACATCCGCTACCCTGGGAGCCGCTTTGGTCAATGTTCCTGTCTCATCAAAGACGATGGTATCCACCTCTGCCGCAGCCTCCAGGAACTTTCCTCCTTTCACCGTCATACCATATTTTCCGGCTTCCCGGATGGCTGACAGTACCGAAATCGGCATAGCCAGTTTCAGGGCGCAGGAGAAATCAACCATGAGGACGGACAGAGCCCTTGTCACGTCTCTTGTCAATGCATATACCAGGCCGGTCCCCAGGAAAGTATAGGGAACCAGGCGGTCGGCAAGCTGTTCCGCCTGGCTTTCCAGGTTCGACTTAAGCTTCTCCGACTCCTCGATCATGGTAATAATCTTCTCGTAACGGCTGCTTCCGGCTTTCTGTTTCACCCGGACCACAAGGGAACCTTCTTCCGCCACCGTCCCGGCAAAGACCGTACTGCCTTCTTCCTTGCGGACCGGCAGAGCTTCCCCGGTCAGGGATGCCTGATTGACCATGGCTTCTCCGGATTCCACCAGACCGTCAAAGGGGATGACATTTCCCATATGAATGTTGATACAGTCATTCTCCCGGATCCGGTCACAGGGCACAAGGACTTCCGTTCTTCGTTGATCTGCAGGGCTCCCTCATAGATATCTTCTGCATTTTCCTGAATGATGGTCACCCGGTCCATAACGCAGTCCTTTGCCCGAAGAACGGCAGCCGTCGTATGGGTATAGACCTTTTTTGCATCGCTGCCGGACAAAGCACGAATCCCGGCAGTACCAAACAGCACGCCCCCTGCAAATGTCCCGACTTTTTTCCAGTTAATCTTTTCCAGCAATTCAAACATCCTGATTTTCCTCCCTTTAGCGGTCCCCGGGAAACACATTTTTAAGTTAGTCCGGGATAACCTGAAGTCAAAAAATATAGTGCTTAAAAACAGCACATTGGTTAGTTCTATCTAACTAATAATATAGCACGATACCGGAGTTTTGCAAGCTGAATGTGAAAAACAGACCCACAAGCCTAGTTGTGAGTCTTCCCCCCTTAAGAGGAGGGAGTTTCAATTGGAATCGGATGAACTTCTTATTGTGGGCGGTTCTGGCTTGTGTTATATTTTTATCCAGGAAATAATAATTATTAATTTTGAAAGAAGGCGGGGGAAGAAAATGAAACTGTTACGAAACACATGGACCAGAATAATGTTGTTGATGATGACCGTAACCGTCATAACCTGCGGCGCAGGATTCACACAATCAGCCCAGGCAGCCGGCAAGGCTCATTACATCGCCGTAAGCTCTGACAGGCACAGTACAACAGATGCCATCAAAATTGCCATGTCCAACATGCCTGATTCGATGGAATACGTATGTCTTAACGGAGATATGCCAAACGCTGTGAGAAGAAGCTCCGGCAGTATGCCGATTATTCCTCCTTCGGGTTCCATCCAGCCTTACGTTCAGAGTCAGGAGCCATATAACACCTCCACCGTACTTCAGGAAGTACAGGGTGTATTTCCAAAGCTCACCAATAAAAATGTTTCCATTATCTACGCCAGCCATGATGCCAATGCCACCGATGATGCCGGGATTATGAAATGTGCGGATCCCGCCACTCTTCCAACCAGCACAGGATCTGACAACGCATCGGTATCACAAGGAAGATCCGGACTGATCTATACCGGTTTCGATGGCGATAAACCCGCCTATTATATCTATGGTGTTTCCTATTATGATACGATGAATCCC
>CACXGS010000192.1 GCA_902767195.1 uncultured Lachnospiraceae bacterium
GAGGCAAACGCAGGCATCGCTGCCGGCAAGTATGTTGCATGCGAGAGCGCTGATTTCATTTCCGAGGCTGAGGGCGTTGAGTGCGTCATCGACTGTACAGGTGTTCCGGATGTCGGAGCAAAGGTTGCCACAGACGCTATGAAGAACGGCAAGCACGTAGTCATGCTCAATGTTGAGACTGACGTTGTTATCGGACCATACCTTGACAAGTTCGCTAAGGATCACGGCGTGATCTACACCGGTTCCGCCGGAGACGAGCCCGGTGCTGTTATGGAGCTCTACTGCTTTGCAACTGCTATGGGACTGAAAGTCGAAGTTATGGGTAAAGGTAAGAACAACAAGCTGGATTACGACTGCAATCCTGACACTGTCCTCGAGGAGGCAACACGCCGTAAGATGAGCCCCAGGATGCTCTGCGCATTCAAGGACGGCACCAAGACAATGGTAGAGATGACCGCTATGTGTAACTACACAGGTCTTGTACCGGATGTGATCGGCGGACACGGCCCGGCAACCGCTCCCGGAACTGAAGGCGTGAAAGAGCTTAACGAGATCTTCAAGCTGAAAGAGGACGGCGGAATCCTTAACAAGCATGGTGTTGTAGAATATGTAAACGGAATCGCTCCCGGCGTCTTCGTGACTGTATCCACAGACAACGAAGAGATCGCATACCAGCTTCAGTACCACAGCATGGGACCCGGACCGCTCTGGACCTTATATCGTCCTTACCACCTGTGTAACCTTGAGACACCTCTTACGGTTGCAAAGGCAGTCATCGACGGCGAGATCACATGTGTAGCCAAAGACGGTCTGGTAGCAGAGTGTATCACCAGAGCCAAGATCGACCTCAAGGCCGGCGATCATCTGGACGGAATCGGCGGATATACCACACACGGCTCCATCTGCACTGAGAAAGAAGCAACCGAGAAGGGTTATGTACCTTTCGGTCTGATCAATAAGAACGCAGTAATGAAGGTTGACTGTAAAAAGGGCGACCTGATCACATACGATATGGTAGACCTTGACAAGAATACTCTGATCTACAAGCTTAGAAAAGAGCAGGATGCTATGTACGGAAAGCACATCCTGTAATAGAATAAATAACAGCTGCCGGATCTTTACAGATTCAGCAGCTGCTTTTTTTTGGTATCGAATTCTTCTTGTGTGATGATATCAAGATCCAGGAGTTCTTTTAATTTTTTCATCTCCTCGTAGGGGTCAGAGATCCTTCCGGCGGGGATGGCAGCAGATCGGTCAGCCGCCTCATGGCGCTGTCCTCCCAGTTCACCCCTTTCACGAAGCTTTTCATACTCTCTAAGCGCTCTTTCCAGCTTGTTTTTTCTGGATCTTACAAATGGGATGGCAATATCCTTGCCCCCCGTCCGCATGGTCAGAATCCCGTAGGATGCGAACATGGGCGCACTGGTGATCTTCAGTGATTCGATCTCCTGGTAAGGATAGTGGTGTCCTCCTGCAATCAGCTCTTCTTCATCAAAAATCAAAGGCTTTATACTGAGCTGTCCTTCTATCTCATGATACATGATGGAATCCTCCTGTTTGCAGGTCTCTTCAGGAGTCCCTGCACAAAGGGTTTATCAGTTTTCTTTTATTCTATCATATCACAAGAAAGAAAAATGAACAATTGCAGGAGGGACGGAGAAAGCGCTTGATTATATTATCTTCAGAGGATATTATTAATAAATAACAGGGAATATCATGACAAGAAGAATAGAAAGGAGAACCCGATTATGAATGAAGTAATGAATGCTTTGTTAACAAGAAGAAGTGTCCGTAAATATACAGACCAGCCAATTCCCGAGGAGACGCTGGACGCAATTATTGACGCAGCCCTCCATGCCCCCAGCGGAAGAGGAGAAAAGACATGGAAATTTACGGTTGTTACAAATAAAGAGAAGATCCAGAAGCTGGCGGGAGCTATCGCACAGGAGCTTGGCCGGAGCGGCTACAATATGTATAATCCTACTGTGCTGATCATTCCTTCTAATTTAAGGGACAGCAGATTCGGCAAGGAGGATGATGCCTGTGCCCTGCAGAACATTTTCCTGGCAGCTCATTCCTTCGGCATCGGATCCTGTTGGATCAACCAGATCCAGGGAATCTGTGATGTTCCGGAGATTCGAGGGATTCTTGATGAGTTCGGCATCCCTAAGGATCATGTGATCTACGGGATGGCAGCCCTTGGCTATCAGGACGGAGACGGCGGTGTCCATCCCTATGAAAGAAAAGGACAGGTGTCATACGTAAGATAATCCGGAGGTATGAAATGAGTGAATTAAAGATATATTTTGTACGTCATGGAACCACAGTAATGAACCAGCAAGGCCGCTTCTGCGGAAGAACGGACGCTCTCCTGGCCAGAGAAGGCTGGGACGAACTATATGACCTGAAAGAAAAGTACTCCTATCCTGAGGTAGAGAGAGTCTACAGCAGTCCGGCTATCCGCTGCCTTGAGACTGCATCGGTACTCTATCCGGGAATGAATCCTGTTGTAAAAGAGGGTTTATGGGAATTTGATTTCGGAGAAGAGGAGGAGACACCGGTAACGGAGTATCTTGGCTCGGATTTTTTTGACACATGGCTGAGTCAGGAACCGGACTGTGCTTTCCGGGGCGGAGAGACATTGCTTGAGGCAAGCTTTCGAGCCTGTGCAGTCATGACACGTATTGTCAAGGAATGTGCAGACGACGGAATTCATCAGATTGCCATCGTTGCCCATGGAGCGATCCTGGCCCGGTTGATGTCTGCCTGCCTGATGCCGGAGCAATACAAGAAAGAGTTTCTGCTCTGTCCCAACGGAATGGGCATGATCGGACGGGTTGACACCAGAGGATGGTTCACTCAGCAGGAGATTATCTTTGAAGAATACTTCCCCCAGGGAGCTCCCAGACTGAAGCCGGAGGATTCTCCCTATTTTACCCAGAATAAATAGACTGGAAAAGGACTGTCGCACGAGCGGCAGTCCTTTTAATATATGCCTCTATCGTCGCCTAAGTATCGTAGTATCGGCAGGTGCAGATTTCGGAAACGGACTGCTTAAGCACTCGTTCGATCCGTTTCTGAAGGGGCTCAGCTCCTAAACTCACTTCGTTCGGACAACGTCGCTGAGCCCACAACGGATCTTACTCGTTGTAAGCAGTTCCCGTTCCCTCAGGACAGCACCTGTCCGATAACTACGATGCTCTGGCGACTTTTTTTGCATATTTTTTTATTTGTAATAAGTATAGCCTCTCAGCATGAGATAGAAATGAACCATCTGCGAGAGTACATGGATAGCCAGTATTATACCTGTTATGATCAGATAAATGTTCTTCAGCCACTTTCTGCCGCCCATGAAGGATTCGTCCCTGAAATTATCAATCCATACACATATGGCGCACAGGAAGACGTAATAGCAGCCGAACTGCCGGCCCCAGGCGAAATTACCGTCTTTGGCTCTTGTTCCGACTTCCTGGAAAAGGGCCCATTCTGCGATACCGAAGGTCAGCATACCTGCGGCAATCTGGTAAGGCAGTTCCCTGAATCTTTTCAGGTTAAAGAGGAACACCAGTGCCGGGAAAAGCAGTCCGCAGAAGGCGGCGGCATACACGTTGTATCCAAAGCCTCCCTCTCGAACCAGGCTCATGGCAACTTTGTTCTTGCTTCCTTCACCGTAGATGCTGCTGTTGAGAAACAGTATCAGAAAGCCTGTAGGAACCATGGACAGTCCGAAGAGAAAAAGCCGCCGGAATCTTTTGAGTGTCATTCCGTCTTGGACATGTACCGCAAGCTCAATCAGGAACACGATAATCAGAGTCGGGATGAATACAAGCATGAAGGATGGTTTCGCCCATACGGACATGACACTTGTGATCATCAGGCTGATCCACATAAAGGGATTAATATAATCCATGTAGGTATCGTACATTTTCAGGAAAAGCAGGAGAGATATCATGGCGAACAGAATCATCAGCTGCTGAGTCGGGCTGTGCCAGGCATAAGTGCACCAGCTTTTTCTGTAGAATCTGGCATGCAGTACCGGCAGATACATGGACCCGGTGAAAAGCATGACAAAAGAAGCCAGCCTTGCGGCATCCCTGGCCAGGTCGAATTCTCCCATCCCGCTGAAAGTCCAGCTGCTCCCTCCGGATGCAGCTGCTCCCTGCCTAAGCTGTCCCTTTGCGCGATCAAGATACCATTTAATAACAAAGTAATTGACGATCACGGTCAGGACAACCACAGCGGCCATGTAGAGGGCGATATAGAGAGTGTCGCCTCGAAGATTGTACAGGTAGTTATAAATCCAGGTGATCAGTCTGACACCGTGCTTCTCTTTTGAAATCCTGACATAGACGGATGTATCTGACGGATAGCGTCCGCCAGGCTTTAACGTCTGTTTATAGAAAAGATAAGCGGATACTGCATACAGTAGAATCAATCCTAAAATATACAATGGAATAGGGAAAAGACTCCGCTCTTTCCCTCTGTTGGCAGATCCTCTGCGCCTTTCACTGATCTTGACGCTTCTATCCTGTTTGTCTCCCCAGCTCATAAAAAACTCCCTTCTTTTTGTCCAAATCTACATTAATCATCCTACGTCATAGGAAATGGTTTTGTCAAGTATACAATGGCTTCCTGCCCGCCCGGACAATCCCCGGCTTCGTTGACAGAGAAGCCCGGTTTATGCTACTCTATAATCCGACTGTCAATAAGAATGTATCATAATAAAAGGCGAGGTTTCTGTATGAGCGAGATTGTGAAAGAAAACAAGATGGGTGTTATGCCCATACCTAAGTTGTTGATATCCATGGCCGTCCCCATGATGATTTCCATGATGGTACAGGCTTTATATAATGTGGTGGATAGTATTTTTGTCGCCAGACTTAGTGAAGATGCGCTCACCTCTGTTTCCCTGGCTTTTCCCATGCAGAATCTGATGATTGCCGTGGGAAGCGGTATTGGTGTGGGAACCAATGCCATGCTGTCCAAGAAACTGGGGGAAAAGGAGTTTGAAACGGCCAGCAGCGCCGCTCTTCATGGCATTTTCCTCTCAGTTATCGCCTATGTGATTTTTGCTCTTTTCGGATTGTTTTTTACCAGGACATTTTTTGAAGGGCAGACGGATATCCCGGTGATTATCAATGGAGGAGTAGAGTATCTTACGACCATCTGTATCCTGTCCTTTGGTCTGTTTGGACAGATTATCATGGAACGGCTCCTGCAGTCTACCGGTATGACTTTCTACTCTATGATTACCCAGGCCACGGGTGCCCTGATCAACATCATACTCGATCCGATTATGATCTTCGGCCTTTGGGGATTCCCAAGACTTGGAATTCGCGGAGCTGCGGTTGCTACGGTGTTCGGTCAGGTAATTGCGACGGGACTGGCTGTCTATTTTAATATCCATAAGAATAAAGAGATTAATCTGTCCTTGAAAGGTTTTCGCCCAAAACCGGCCATGATCGGTCAGATTCTCTATGTGGGTGTTCCGTCTATTATCATGGTCGCCATCACTTCCATCACTATTTTCGGACTGAATCGGATCCTCATGCAGTTTACATCCACGGCAGCGGCTGTGCTTGGAGCATATTTTAAGCTGCAGAGTTTTATTATGATGCCGGTTTTCGGTTTAAACAGCGGTATGATTCCGATTATTGCCTATAATTACGGGGCCAGAAGAGGAAAGAGGATCTTTGATACTATTAAGCTTAGTGTGCTGATTGCAACAGCTATCATGATCCTGGGAATCATCATTCTCCATGTCTTTCCGGCACAGCTTCTGCTCTTATTCAATGCCTCAGACCATATGATCCGTATTGGTGTCCCGGCTTTGGAAACGATTAGTTTAAGTTTTGTGTTTGCAGGTTACTGTATTGTATCTTCGTCGGTATTTCAGGCATTTGGAAAGGGAATGCTCAGCATGATCGTCTCGATCATGAGACAGCTGGTGGTTCTCCTGCCTGCAGCCTGGCTTCTGGCCAGGACCGGTGAACTGAGTAACGTCTGGTGGGCATATCCTCTGGCGGAACTGATGTCTGTGATACTTAGTACATGGTTCCTGATTCGGATCTACAGGACGATTATTCAAAAACTCTGATATTAAAAAGGAAAACGATCATGAATAAGAAAAAGAATAAAATGACCATTATCCTGGCCTCCGGGTCCC
>CACXGS010000193.1 GCA_902767195.1 uncultured Lachnospiraceae bacterium
AAAGAGGAGCATCCGATTCTTTACCAAATCAAATGCTCCTCACCAGCTGTGTTCAATTATCATGTCCAACGGTCTATACCTCCGTTTTTCGATTCGTCGTCAACTTCAAGCAATAGCTTCCGTGGCCTGCGCTTTCTGCCTGCCCTCCAACCATAAGAGCTCCGGTCAGCTGCACCCCTGCTTCCGTATTCTCGAAATATCCAACTCCATCAGTTACCGAAATTGTCGTGTTCAAAATCCTATGAATTCTAAGCTGACTCCAGAATCATTCTGTACTGCTTCTTACTCAAACTATATGAGGCGAGTCCTTCTTTACGAACATTACACCCTCTTCTTCTCGATACTCTCGATCTGTCCTCTAACTTGAATTCCTAAATAAAGTTTTTGTTGGACTGTACCTCCTGGTTCATTATAGTTTCGAATTCTTAACTAATACTTCCGGTGGTCCGTACCTCCTTATACTTTATAGTTTTGATTCTAAAATAACGTTCTTGGCGGTCCGTACCTCCTTTCCCTAAGATTTAAATTCTGAAATTAAATTACAACTCTTGGTGGTCTCACCCCTTTTTACATGGTACCAAAAAACTGAAAACAATAATTTCAAAATCTATATAATGGACTTTGTCCGTCCTTCCTTGTACTTGTATTATAGGTTAGCAAAGACTATTTGTCAACACTATTTTTAAATTAAATCTAAATTATCTCATTTTTCGGACTTTAATCAACAATTTAAGGCAATATTTATTATTTGCTTCCTATTTATCTGTTATTTTATCAAGTGTATATATTAATCTGTAATCTTCTTCTTTTTCTATTCCCGGGCCCCAAAATGCCGGATCAATTCCTGCCTGCCCCACAAACTGATGTCATTTTGTTTTGCCAGACTGAATGCATTTTTGGTAAAACGGTTGTTGGTGATCACCATTCCCCGGTCCGCTTCATAATAGCCGACAGCTCCGATCACCTCCTGCACTGCCGCAAGCCCGACGGCCCTGTCATACCGTTTGGCCTGGACCACGATCAGTTCTTTATGTTTTTTAAGGATGAGGTCAGCTCCGTAATCATGGCTCCCTTCTGTCACCTTTACCCGGTAACCCATACGGCGGAAGTGTTCCGCCAGATACATCTCGAACGAGTTCCCGCTCAGCTGGTCTACTTTATGCAGAGGCATGTTAATGTAACGACCGTTGATCAGACGGTTTACAAAGAGGATCATGAGGCCGGCGCAGGTCATGGCCCAGGCTGCAGACCGCACATTGCTCCCGGACCTGTGGGCTGCGTAACCGAAAACAAAAGCAATGATCATCCCGGCCAGGGAGCTGATTTTTACCGTGTCAATATTTCGCATGTCTATCCGATCTTCCTTCCTTTTTTTGTCCTATTATTTTATCCCAACCCGTAAGAAATGTAAATGATATTTCCATTATCTATCATTGACAGGGAGTCCCAAAAATCTTAAAATATAAGTTAGATAATTGTCTTTATTTTCAGGAGGTGTTCCATGCTTTTAGCCCAGGCGAGACAGGATATTGTCACTTTTTCCAGAAAGCTGATCACAGACCATCTCACCGTCGGAACCGGCGGGAACATCAGCATATACGATCCTGAGAAGAAAATGTTTGCCATCTCCCCCAGCGGTATCGATTATTTCGATATGACTGCGGAAGATGTGGTGATCCTGGACCTGGAAGGCCGGATCGTCGAAGGATCCCGGAAGCCTTCCAGCGAGGTGGACCTGCACCGCATTTTCTATCAGAATCGTGAGGACATCTGCGCGGTAGTCCACACCCACAGTACCTACTGTACTGTTCTGGCGACCAACCATATGGACCTGCCTGCATCCAGCTATCTGGTGGCATTTGCAGGAAGGAATGTCCGCTGCGGTGACTATGCCCCCTTCGGAACTAGGGACCTGGCTGAAAAGACATTTTCTGCAATGGAAGGCCGAAAGGCAGCGCTGATGGCGAACCATGGGCTGATCACCGGAGGAACGGATATCCGGGATGCCTATACGGTTGCCCAGCAGATTGAATTCTGCGCAGAGGTTTATGTGAAAGCGCTCTCGATCGGCAAACCGGTTATTCTGTCTGACGAGGAGATGGACCGCATGATCGTCCGTTTCGGCAGTTACGGACAGAAGAAGGAGAGATAGAGGAGGTACACATAGTGTCAGCATTTGACAGATATTTTCTTATGAGCGAGGCGGATGTCCCGGCTTACGTTCAGGAAAAAATCTCATATTTCGAGTCAGGAGCTTCGCTCGTCTGTAAAGAGATCGGCGACGGCAACCTGAACTATGTGTTCCGCGTCAAGGATCAGGCGACCGGCAAGAGCATTATCGTGAAGCAGGCCGGCGAGCACCTTCGCATCAGTGAGGAGATGACTTTGAACACGGATCGCGGGCGTATTGAATCCAATATTCTGCGCCTTCAGGAGGCACTTTGCCCCGGTCAGGTTCCCAAAGTTTATCTTTACGACGAGATCATGTGCGCGATGATCATGGAAGACATGATCGGCCATACCATGATGCGGACCGGGCTGATCCGCCATGAGACCTATCCTGCCTTTGCGGAGCAGATCTCATCTTTCCTGGCCAACTCCCTTCTGATGACCAGCGATATCGTTATGGATCACCAGGAGAAGAAGGGACTTGTGAAAGCTTTTACGAATCCGGAGCTCTGCCAGATCACCGAAGATCTGGTCCTGGGCGAACCGATTCTGGACTATAATAAGCAGAATGATATTTTCCCGCCCGTTAAGGATTTTGTGGAGAAAGAGATTTACGGAGATGAGAAGCTGCGGGCCCGGGTGGCTGAGCTGAAGTTCTCATTCATGAATAACGCCCAGGCTCTGATTCATGGAGACCTGCATACCGGCTCCATCTTCATCAACCAGGAGCATACCTTCGTGTTTGATCCTGAGTTTGCCTTCTACGGACCCATGGGCTATGATATCGGCAATGTACTCGCTAATCTTTTCTTTGCCTTTGCCAACGGGAACGCCACCATCGCAGATCCGACGGAACGTGCTTCCTTCTGTGGCTGGTGCATGTGCACGATCATGGAGGTCGTGGACCTCTTCAAGGAGAAGTTCTCCAAACTTTATGACGAGAAGTGCTCTGAGCCTGTGGCGAAGAATGAGGTATTTAAAGAGAGCTATCTCGACGGCATTCTGGCTGATACAGCCGGATACGCCGGAACAGAGTGTCTCCGCCGGATCATCGGAATTGCCCACAATAAGGATATCACCGTGATCGGGGATCCGGAAAAGAGGGCTGCTGCCGAGAAGATCATTCTCTCCTTCGGTAAGAACCTGATCCTGAACCGGGAGGAATTAAAGACCGGCGGTGATTACTATACTGCCATGTGCAAGGCGATCCATCAGATTGAGCCGGATAATGCGGTGATCGGTCCGGAAAAGACCATCCTGGATTATGACACGGTGAATCTGAATGATTATATGAATGCGCTGGTCATCATCGACCAGACCAAACTTCCCGGAAAGATTGAACTGCTGTATCTGACAAAGCAGGAGGAGATCCGGGAGGCCATCTACCTGCTTAAGGTGAGAGGAGCTCCGGCAATCGGTGTTGCCGCTGCGATCGGCATCTACCTGGCAGCCAGGGAGATCAGCCTTAAGACAGAAGATTTTGAGGAATTCTACCGGGAATACAGGAAGGCATCCGACTATCTGAATGCCGCCCGGCCTACTGCAGTGAACCTCTCCTGGGCTTTAAAGCGTATGGAGGGAATCGTTAAGGCCAACCGGGGAATCGAAGTAAGACATATTGTACAGCGTCTCCACGATGAAGCCCTCGCCATCCGCGATGAGGATATCAGCGTCTGCAGGGCGATCGGCCGTAACGGTCTGGCTTTAGTGAAACCGGGAGACGGCCTGCTCACCCACTGTAACGCCGGCCAGCTGGCAACCGTCAAGTACGGTACGGCTACCGCACCGATGTACCTTGGCCATGAGCAAGGATATAACTTCCGTATTTACTGTGATGAGACGAGACCTCTTCTGCAGGGAGCCCGGCTGACCAGCTTTGAGCTGTCCAGCGCCGGTATGGATGTCACGCTTCTGTGTGATAACATGTCTGCATCCCTGATGAGGGAGGGCAAGATCGACGCGGTGTTTGTCGGATGTGACAGGGTTGCAGCGAACGGAGATGCCGCCAACAAGATCGGTACCTCCATGGCAGCACTGGCAGCCAAACGCTACGGCATCCCCTTCTATGTGTGCGCGCCGACTTCCACGATCGATATGAGCATTCCGACCGGAGAGGGCATTGTGATCGAGCAGCGTAAGCCGGAAGAAGTGAAGGAGATGTGGTATGAGAAACCCATGGCTCCCGAAGAAGTTGCCGTTTACAATCCTTCCTTCGACGTCACAGATGCGGATCTGATCACCGGTATCGTCACTGAATTCGGTGTAGCTTATCCTCCTTATGAGAAGTCCCTGCAGGAACTTTTCACAAAGAAGGATATCAAGGTAGCAGTGGAAGAGATCATTAAAAAGATGGGCTATTGGGACTTATGCTAAAAAAAGCGGGCTGTTGATCAACAGCCCGGAAATTACCAGGATTCTTGCAGTTCATAGTTGCAAGGATCCTGGTTTTTTTCGCAGAAAG
>CACXGS010000194.1 GCA_902767195.1 uncultured Lachnospiraceae bacterium
AAAAGCCAGGCCCCAGATCATGGCTGTCAACATAAGAATCAGGCTGTGCCTGAACTGAACGCTATTCATCATTAATATTCCTCAAAAGGCTGTAAATCTGCAAGCAAACTCTGTCTGTAGAAAATGGTTTTTCTACCCGCTATTCATTCTAACACAAGAAGGGAAGAGACTGGAATAATTTTTCCGATTTCCGGGACAATTGTCCCGGGCATCAAAAAAAGCAAAAATATTCTGTCGCTTTTTTATACATAGTCAGGAAGGATGTGGTATGATAATAAAGTCGCATTATTTTACCAAACAACGCATATCATTCTCACAGGAGGTTTTATTATATGGCTCAATTATGGGGCGGACGTTTCACCAAAGAGACCGATCAACTTGTCTATAATTTTAATGCATCGATTTCTTTTGACAGGAAGTTTTATCGTCAGGATATGGAAGGCAGCATTGCCCATGTCAAGATGCTTGCTGCTGCCGGAATCCTGACAGAAGCAGAAAGAGATCAGATCATTGACGGAATCCAGGGGATTCTTGCGGATGTGGAAGATGGTTCCCTTCAGATTACAGACGAATATGAAGATATCCACAGTTTTGTGGAAGCTGTATTAACAGAAAGAATCGGGGAAGCCGGAAAGAAGCTTCACACAGGCCGGAGCCGCAATGATCAGGTCGCTCTTGATATGAAGCTTTATACAAGAGATGAATTAACTGAGATTCGCCGGGAGCTCTTCTCCCTCATTGAAACCTGCCAGAAGATCATGGAAGAAAACATCCATACCGCCATGCCCGGTTTCACACATCTTCAGAAGGCACAGCCGGTTACTCTGGCTCATCATGTAGGGGCTTATATGGAGATGTTCAAAAGAGATTACAGCCGTCTTGATGATATCTACGAGCGGATGAACTATTGTCCTCTGGGATCCGGAGCCCTGGCCGGCACCACCTATCCTCTGGACAGGGAAATGACTGCCTCTCTCCTTAATTTCTACGGGCCCACCCTGAACAGTATGGACTCCGTTGCTGACCGGGATTACGTAATCGAGTTTTTAAGTGCTCTCTCCATCATCATGATGCACCTGAGCCGTTTTTGCGAGGAAATCATCCTGTGGAACTCCAACGAATACCAGTTTGTCGAGATCGATGATTCCTACAGCACCGGAAGCAGTATCATGCCCCAGAAGAAGAATCCGGATATAGCCGAGCTGGTAAGAGGCAAGACCGGCAGGGTATACGGAGCTCTCATGGCACTCTTAACCACTATGAAAGGAATTCCTCTGGCCTACAATAAAGACATGCAGGAGGATAAAGAACTGACCTTTGATGCATACGAGACAGCAAAGGGATGTATCGCTCTTTTTAACGGTATGCTGGCAACCATACGCTTCCGCCCGGAAACCATGAGAAAAAGTGCCGCCGGAGGATTCACTAATGCGACCGATGCAGCAGATTATCTGGTGAACCACGGCGTTCCATTCCGGGATGCCCACGGAATCGTGGGACGACTGGTCCTCTATTGTATTGAGAAGAACATCACATTGGATGAGATGTCTCTGGATGAGTATCGGGCCATCAGTCCGGTCTTTGAAGAGGATATCTTTGATGCAATCTCCATTGAAAACTGCATCAACCGGCGTAACACCATCGGAGCACCGGGGCCGGAGGCTATGAAAAAAGTGATCGGGATCAACCGTCAATGGATCCGCGACCATGAATAATAATGCAAACTGAACCGTGTCTTTTGTCCCAATCGACAGACAACCGGTTCCGACGCAGAGGCGTTGCCCACTCCCGGTGAGCTATCTGCCTGCGACGACTAAGGCGGCTGAGGTATTCACGAACGATATGTTCTTACCTCAGCCGCCAAGTCTTTGCGGCAGAGGATCTCACCTCTGTTCCTGCAAAGCCTCTGCTTACGGAATCCGGTTGCTGCCGATTGGGATATAAAAAAAGCCACCAGTTCATCAACGGGTGGCTGCAAAAACAAATATTCCACTGTTCGTCTAAAGCAGTTCTGATATCTTCTCTGAGAAAATAAAAGCAGATATGTCAAAACATAGAAAGCATCGTTTCAGCTGAAGATGTTTGTTATGGCTTTACTTACCAATAGACGGGAGACTGGAATTCCGTAAGCGAAGGCTTTGCAGGAACAGAGACGAAATCCACTGCTTACGCAGACTAGGGTTCCGGGATATAAACAAATCGTTCGTGAATATCCCGGAACCCTAAGTCGTAGTTAGCAGTTAGCTCGGCGGGAGTGGGCAACGCCGGAGCGTCGGAATC
>CACXGS010000195.1 GCA_902767195.1 uncultured Lachnospiraceae bacterium
GAAGAAAAAAAACCGCAGTTCTTATCCATGTTCGCAGAAAGCAATCATTGGCTGGCTGAGTATTATTCGGAGCTTTCTATTGACCGATGGTCAAGGGAATATCTTGATCATGTGGATGTAGAAGGACAGCGTAAGAAGAGAATAGAGAATGCGAAGACAATATACGAAGGTCTGAGAGGAAAGGTGACGTTTCTATTACCGGAGGAAGACATGGATTGCCCTTTGTTTGTGCCGGTCCTTCTGCCGAATCGGGATGAAATAAGAAAGCACCTTATTAAAAATGAAATCTACTGTCCTGTGCACTGGCCAAGACCAGAGGGCTGCGAGTCGAATATATACGAAAGTGAACTGTCACTTATCTGCGACCAGCGATATGGGGCTGAAGATATGGAAAGAATGATTTCTGTTCTGCTTGAAGTATTATAACAACAAAACTAGAGGAAAGAAATGAAGACGATCTTAATTACAGGCATAGGTGGCCTTACGCCCAGATCTATCGCGACAATTATTCGTGAGAACCATCCCGATTATAAACTCATTGGATGTGATGTTGAGAAGAAGGCGATGGGATTCTTCATGAAGACCAAAGGCGGGAGAAATCTAATAGATAAACACTATGTTGTACCTCGGTGTAATAGTTCGGACTACTTCCGGTCTATTGAAAGAATTGTTGCAGAGAATGAAATAGACTACGCTTTTGTCCAGCCTGAATCCGAGATCGTTGAGTGGGGACGGTATTATGAGGAGCATGGGAAGTTCCCGGTCCCGGTATTCATGGGCAGTAAGCTGTTGTCTGAAAGCCTGAAAGATAAAAGCATCATGGCTGAGCTTTTGGAAGGAACCGAATTCATTCCTAAGACGATTAAGGTCACACAGGAGAATCCGAGATTTGAAGAGGTCGAAAAAGAAATCGGTTTCCCTTGCTGGATCAGAGCAACGGAGGGGACCGGCGGACTCGGGTCTCTCCGTCTTGATGATGTCAGCTCCTATAAATCCTGGCTATTCATTAATTCTCGGATACCAGAGTTCACTGTATCCGAGTTCCTGACCGGTCGTCATTTGGCCAATCAGATGCTCTACTATAACGGAGAGTATGTGAAGGGGGCTGCCCTCGAATGCGTTGAGTATGTAATGGCAAACACAGCACCGTCTCATGTGACCGGTAATACACACTTTGGCCGATTCCTCAATGAGGATCGGATCAATAGGTTCTGCGACGACTGTATCAAATATTTGGAGAAGAAGCTGGGAGTGGCTGCCCACGGGATCCTTTCCTTTGACCTGAAAGAAGATAAAGCGGGAAATCTCAAAGTTACTGAGGTCAATATACGTCACATGGCTTATACAGGCGTGATGGCGCATGTGGGCTTTGATCTTATCGAAGACACGATCAGGATCCATGAGGACGGGGACTGCCGGAATGTAACTAGAGACCAATATCATCACTATGACAAACCATATGTTTTCTTGCGTGATGTAGATGTTGAGCCAATTATACTGGAGAACGAAGATCTTTTTGACTCCTCAACTCATATCCCGGATTAATGAAAGCCAATGAAGAGAGGAATTTGCACAAGATGAGAGTATTAGTAATTGCACCGCACAGAGATGACGAAATAATAGGTGTAGGCGGGACCATTTTAAAAAGGAAGGCGGCAGGTGATCACGTGACTGTTTGCATTGTTGCAGCCAGAGAAGGGGAAGTGCTGCCTTACTATATTGAAAAACTTCATCGTGAAATGCAAGAGGCTCATAAGTATTGCGGTATTGATGAGTATGTCGGATTCCCTTATCACTCCAGTGAACTGGAGCTGGCACCGAGGGCCGAGTTCAATCGACACTTCCTGGATCTTGTAAAGTCGCAGAAACCGGATGAAGTCTATTTGCCTTTTTGGGGAGATATGCAAAAAGATCACCAAGCGGTGACTGAGGCGGCGATGGTCGCCCTAAGGGAGAAATATGATCACCCGGTAAAACGGATCTATGCTTACGAGACTTTGTCGGA
>CACXGS010000196.1 GCA_902767195.1 uncultured Lachnospiraceae bacterium
CAAGACTTCCAATGCCAAAGGACAGCCCTGTCTGGTGGGTACCATCAATATTGACGATTCCGAGCTGATCAGTCGTATGCTTTATAAGGAAGGAATCCCTCACAAGGTGCTCAATGCCAAGTTTCATGATATTGAGGCAGAGATTATTTCCCATGCCGGAGAACGTGGAGCCGTGACCATTGCCACCAACATGGCCGGCCGTGGTACCGATATCAAGCTGGAGCCTGGTGTCGCTGAGCTGGGCGGACTGAAGATCATAGGCACGGAGCGCCACGAGAGCCGTCGAATTGACAACCAGCTGCGAGGTCGTTCCGGTCGTCAGGGAGACCCGGGAGAGTCCAAGTTCTTCCTGTCCCTGGAAGATGATCTGATGCGTCTCTTCGGATCCGAGCGTATGATGTCCGTTTACCGGGCTCTGAAGATCCCCGAGGGGGAGGAGATCCACCATAAGACCATTACAAAGCAGATTGAGAAAGCACAGAAAAAGATAGAGAACAACAACTTCGGCATCCGTCGTAATCTTCTGGATTACGACCAGGTCAACAACGACCAGAGAGAGGTCATTTACGCAGAGCGTCGCCGGGTACTGGATGGAGAGAGTATGCGGGATGTTATCTACAAGATGATCGAGGACGTTGTCCAGGATGACGTGGATATGATCGGCGGCGACACCAACCTTAACGAGTGGAACATGTACGAGCTTAATGAGACCCTCCGCCGTAAGATTCCCTTAAAGCCCATCCGCCTTACCGAGGAGGAAATGCAGCGCAATGATAAGGATGAGGTTATTGCACGTCTCCAGGAAGAAGCCATGGAGATCTACCACAGGAAAGAGAAGGAGCTTGACGAATTCAAGAAGGCCAGGATGAACTTTACCGAGGAAGAACTGGCTCAGCTGGATGATGAAGAAGGAGCTCTTTTCCAGGATGGTATCCGGGAAGTGGAGCGGGTTATCCTGCTTCGTGTCATTGACAGTAAGTGGATGAACCACATCGACGATATGGACCAGCTCAGACAGAGCATCGGCCTCCAGTCCTATGCCCAGAAGGACCCGGTAGTCCAGTACAAGTTCCTGGGCTATGAGATGTTTGAGGAAATGACCAGGAATATCCGCCATGATACGGTGGGATCCCTGATGCATGTCCAGGTGGAGCAGAGGATCGAGAGAGAGCAGGTGGCCAAGGCAACCGGAACAAATAAAGACGAATCCGTTGCCAAAGGGCCATACCGCAGGAAGCAGGCCAAGATCGGAAGGAATGCTCCCTGTCCCTGCGGCAGTGGGAAGAAGTATAAGAACTGCTGCGGAAAAGGGGCATGATATTTTATAAACAACGCTCCGCCGGAGCGTTGTTTTGCATAAGAGAAGAGAGAGGAATGAGATCGTGGTAGAATTAGATCAGGCAAAACAGACACTGAACCAGTACAGGCAGCCGGTAAAGGAGCTGGGAGAAGCTCTGGAACTCTCCCGCAAACAGGCCCGGATCAAAGAACTGGAAACACAGATGAGAGATGAGAATTTCTGGTCCGACCCCGAGCAGGCCCAGAAGGTCATGAAGGAACTCAAGGAAGTCAAAGATTCTGTGACGGCCTTCCGTGCCATTGAGCTCATGATGGATGACCTTGATACGATGATCGAACTGGGAAATGAGGAGAATGACGCCTCTGTTATTCCGGAGATCGATGAGATGATGGCAGAGTTTATCACCATGTATGACGACATGAAGATCCAGACTCTCTTCTCCGGAGAATATGACAACAATAATGCCATTGTAACCCTGCATGCCGGCGCCGGCGGGACGGAATCCTGCGACTGGGCCGGAATGCTCTACCGCATGTATTCCAAGTGGGCGGACAGTCACGGTTTCTCTACAGAAGTCCTGGATTATCTGGACGGGGATGAAGCCGGCATCAAGTCCATCACATTTCAGGTGAACGGGGAGCATGCCTTCGGCCTGCTGAAATCGGAGCGGGGAGTTCACCGGCTTGTCAGGATTTCTCCCTTTAACGCGGCGGGGAAGCGTCAGACTTCCTTTGCCTCCTGTGATGTCATGCCCGATATTGAGGAGGATGTATCCGTGGAGATCGCCGATGAGGATATCCGGATTGATACTTACCGGTCCAGTGGTGCAGGCGGACAGCATGTCAACAAGACAGATTCTGCGATTCGTATCACTCACCTCCCCACAGGACTGGTGGTCCAGTGCCAGAATGAGCGGTCCCAGCATAAGAACAGGGATAAGGCCATGCAGATCCTGAAAGCCAGGCTTTACCTTTTAAAGCAGCAGGAGAACCGGGAGAAAATGTCAGATATCCGGGGAGAGGTAACCGATAACGCATGGGGCAACCAGATCCGCTCTTATGTCCTCCAGCCATACACCATGGTGAAGGATCACAGGACAGGCGAGGAGATCGGTAATGCCCAGAGCGTTCTGGACGGCAATCTGGATCCCTTTATGAATGCTTACCTCAAATGGCAGGCAGCCCCGGCCCCGGATGGAGAATAGAATATATGAATATACTGGAACAATTATCAAAAGAACTGAATATAAGGCAGGAACAGGCTGAGGCAGCCGTCCGCCTGATCGATGAGGGGAATACCATTCCCTTTATTGCCAGATACCGGAAGGAAGTCACAGGAGCACTGGATGATGAGGTGCTCCGTACGCTCAATGACCGGCTGACCTACCTCCGCAATCTGGAGGAGAAGAAGGAGCAGGTAATCCGTGCCATCACCGAACAGGAGAAGATGACACCGGAACTGCTGGAAAAGATTCAGGAGGCGGAGACGATGGTGGCAGTGGACGACCTGTATCGTCCTTTCCGTCCCAAACGGAGAACAAGAGCCATTGTAGCCAGAGAAAAAGGACTCCAGCCCCTGGCGGATCTGATTTATGCCCAGGAGACAGAGCAGCCTCTGGAGGAAACAGCGGCCTCTTTTGTTGATGAAGAGAAAGGCGTGGCATCCCTGGAGGAAGCCCTGGCAGGCGCCCGGGATATCATTGCGGAGATGATTGCCGATATGGCGGAATACCGCAACAGCATCCGGAATGTCACCATGAAATACGGAACAATCGTCACCAAAGCCAAAGATGAGAAGGAAAAGTCCGTCTACGAGATGTACTATGATTTTCGGGAAAAGGTGGCGGATATTACCGGCTACAGGGTGCTGGCCATCAACCGGGGAGAGAAGGAGAAGTTCCTTACCGTCAAGGTGGAAGCCCCGGATGTCCAGATTATCAGAGCACTGAATCATTCTTTGATCAGCAAAGATAACCCTTACACGGAAGGAGCGATGAAGGAGGCCATCGCCGACAGTTATACCAGACTGATTGCCCCTGCCATCGAGCGGGACATCCGAAGCGAACTGACGGACCAGGCCCAGGAAGGAGCCATCTCTGTCTTCGGCAAGAATTTAAAGCAGCTTCTCATGGCGCCTCCTATAGCGGGACGTACGGTCCTGGGATGGGACCCTGCTTTCCGGACCGGCTGTAAGCTGGCAGTAGTAGACCCCACCGGCAAGGTGCTGGATACTGTGGTTGTCTATCCTACAGCACCCCAGTTCAAGGTGAAGGAAGCCAAGAGAACGGTTCATCAGCTGATCCGCAAGTACGGCATTTCCCTGATCAGTGTGGGAAACGGAACAGCATCCAGGGAATCCGAGCAGGTGATCACAGAGCTGATCAAAGAAATTCCCGAGAAGGTATCCTATGTCATTGTCAGCGAAGCGGGAGCCTCTGTCTATTCCGCCAGCAAGCTGGCTACCGAGGAGTTCCCGGAATTTGATGTGGGACAGAGGAGTGCGGCCTCCATCGCCAGAAGACTGCAGGATCCCCTGTCAGAGCTGGTGAAGATCGATCCCAAAGCCATCGGTGTGGGACAATACCAGCACGATATGAACCAGAAGCGTCTGGAAGAAGCACTGGGCGGTGTTGTGGAAGACTGCGTCAACAGCGTGGGCGTGGATCTGAATACCGCTTCCGTTCCTCTTTTATCCTATATATCCGGTGTAAGTAAGGCGGTGGCAAAAAACATCGTGACCTACCGGGAAGAAAACGGGAGATTTCATACCAGAAAGGAACTGCTGAAAGTTCCCAAGCTCGGCCCCAAAGCCTTTGAGCAGTGCGCCGGATTTTTAAGGATTCCCCAGGGAGACGAACCCCTGGACAACACCAGTGTTCACCCGGAATCCTACAAGGCAGCTGTCAACCTGCTCACGGAGCTGGGATACACGAAAGACAGCATTGGGAAGGGAGGGTTATCTTCCCTGTCCAAGGCAGACAAGCTTCGCGATCCTGCCGCCATGGCAGAGAAGCTGGGGATTGGAGAGCTGACTCTCCAGGATATCGTCCGGGAGCTTGAGAAGCCCGGAAGAGATCCCAGAAAAGATATGCCGGCGCCCATTCTCCGTACTGATGTACTGGAGATGAAAGACCTGAAGGAAGGGATGGTCCTGAAGGGGACCGTGAGAAATGTCATTGACTTCGGAGCCTTTGTAGATATCGGCGTTCACCAGGACGGCCTGGTCCACATTTCAGAGATGACCAACCGATTTATCAGGCACCCCCTGGAAGTTGTCAGTGTCGGAGACGTTGTGGATGTGAAAATAAAAAGCGTGGATCTTCAGAGAAAGAGGATCCAGCTGACCATGAAGCTGTAATCACAGCGGAAAGGACGTGCTATGAGTCGTATTGAAGATATCAGTAAAATGAACCTGGCAGAGATCGACAGTCCCTACGGAGATTCCACTCCTGTGGAGACAGAGAGTCCTGCAGAGACAGAGAACTCCGGGGCGGAAAACCTCCCCGCCGACCAGGAATCTGCAGCGGCAGAATCCGTCAGGCCTGAAGGAGAAGCTGCCGGAAAGCCGGCAGATCAGGCGGAGAAGATGGCAGAGCCCTCAGGGACCCACTATTATATAGATGCCCATATCGGTAAAGAAGAACTGGGCGCCTTTGTGAGAAGCCACCTGATCAAATCTCCCATCATGGTGATGCTGGGCCTGATCGGTACCGGTATGGTAGTATATTCTCTGGTTTTCAACAGAAGCAATCTCATGGTTTCCCTCATTTATTTTGCAGTGGCGGTAATCGGCTTCCCCATCTATCAGTATAACAAGGTTATGAAGATCAATCTTTCCAATCCTATTTACAAGGATGTTCTTCACTACATGATGGATGAGTGGGGGTTCCATCTGGAAGCCGGCGGACAGGCTATGGATGTAGAGTGGAAACATTTTATCCGCAGGAAAAAATATGGTAATTGTTATGTACTGTACACGGGAAAGGCCAATGCTTTTCTTCTTCCCATCAAAGATATGGGAAACCGTGAGGAAGAGATTATCAGCTTTATTGACAGCCACATGGGGGGAGTATGATCATAGAGAGTTACAGCCCGCAGGATACCTTTGACCTGGGTGTGCGCTGTGGAGAGAAAGCGGAAGGCGGACAGGTGATCTGCCTTTACGGCGACCTGGGGACCGGCAAAACGGTTTTTACCCAGGGCCTTGCCCGGGGGCTTGGAATCGCCGGTCCGGTCAACAGTCCCACTTTTACCATTCTCCAGATTTATGAGGAGGGAAGGATCCCCCTCTACCACTTTGATGTATACCGGATTGCCGATCCGGAGGAGATGGAGGAAATCGGATGGGACGACTATATAGAAGGTGAAGGTGTATGTCTCGTCGAGTGGGCCGGGATCATTGAGGAACTTCTGCCGGAGAAGAGGCGGGATATCCGAATTGAGAAGGATCCCATGAAAGGCTTTGATTACCGGCGGATCACCATCACAGACAAAATGGAGGACGAAGCATGAAGATTCTGGCGATAGACAGTTCCGGTCTGGTGGCAACGGTTGCCCTTCTGGACGGGGAGAATATGATCGCTGAATATACCGTGAATTACAGGAAGACCCATTCCCAGACTCTTCTCCCCATGGTGGATGAGATTGTCAGTATGACGGAAACGGATCTCTCTGAGATTGACGGCATCGCTGTGGCGGCAGGGCCGGGTTCTTTTACGGGACTTCGGATCGGATCCGCAACGGCCAAGGGGCTGGGACTTGCTCTGAATAAGCCCCTGATCCCTGTGCCTACCCTGGAGGGGCTGGCATGCAATTATTATGGTTATCAGGGGCTGATCTGTCCCATGATGGATGCCCGCCGCCAGCAGGTGTATACGGGAATATACCGATTTGATCAGGGAGAGATGACTGTCGTAAAAGAGCAGACAGCCTGTCCCGTCCTTGAGATCATCGAGGAGATCAATACCCTGGGAGAACCGGTGGTATACCTGGGAGACGGTGTCCCCGTTTACCGGGACAGGATTGAGGAGGGAACCGAAGTTCCCTATACGATCGCACCTGCCCATATGAACCGGCAGAGAGCCGGGGCTGTGGGACGAAGAGCCATGGATTATCTGAGTCGGGGAATGACCGAATCCGCCGCAGACCATGCGCCCATTTACATCCGGAAGTCCCAGGCCGAAAGAGAATTGAACGCGAGAGGGGAAAGTCTTGAGGATTAGAGAAGCGGAAGGAAATGACACAGATGCCCTGGTCTTCCTGGAGCAGACCTGTTTTGCCGATGCATTTTCAAGGGATACCATCCTGGAGATGCTGGGGGAGAGGGATTACGTCCTGCTTACAGTCTGTGAGGACACCGGCCGGGATGGCAGAGTAATTCCGGTCGGATATGCCGGCTACAGGAAAGTTCTGGATGAGGGAGATGTAATGCATGTCTGTGTTTTGCCGGAATACCGCAGGCAGGGCCTTGCCCTGAGACTGATGAAGGCCCTGGTTCTGAGAGCAGTAGAAGAAGGGACCGCCAGGATCTTTCTGGAGGTCCGGGCTTCGAATACGGCTGCCATCGGTCTCTATAAAAAGATCGGATTCCGGGAGACCGGTATCCGGAAAGATTATTACAGACATCCCCGAGAGGATGCTCTGATTATGGAGCTTAACACAGCGGCTGCTGCAGCCGCTGAGGTCACAGAGCAGGAGAAAGAGGAAAGAGATGCTTGAATTATGCCTTTTAGGGTGCGGAGGGATGATGCCTCTGCCCCACCGCAGATTAACATCATTAATGGCCAGGTACAACGGAAGCAGTATACTGATTGACTGCGGTGAAGGCACACAGATTGCCATCAAGGAAAAAGGCTGGAGCTTTAAACCCATTGACATTATCTGCTTTACCCATTATCATGCAGACCATATCAGCGGTCTGCCCGGACTGCTCCTGACCCTGGGAAATGCTCAGAGAACGGAGCCTCTCCTGATGACGGGACCGAAAGGCTTATCCAGGGTGGTGAATTCTCTCCGGGTTATCGCCCCTGACCTGCCTTTCCCCATAGAATTCCACGAGCTGTCCGGCCCGGAGGAGACACTTTCGGCGGCCGGATGCCGTATCACGGCTTTTCGGGTGAACCATAATGTACCCTGTTACGGCTACACCATCGAGATTGACCGGGCCGGACGCTTTGACGTGGACCGGGCCAGGGAAAATCAGGTGGACATGAAGTACTGGAGCCGTCTGCAGAAGGGGGAAACCATAGTGCTTCCCGACCGGACCCTGACCGGCGACCTGGTTCTGGGCCCGCCCAGAAAGGGAATCAAATGCACTTATACCACAGATACCCGTCCTACAGAATCCATTGTGCGGCACGCGGAGGGCGCGGATCTCTTTATCTGTGAGGGGATGTACGGAGAGCCGGACAAACAGCAGAAAGCAGTAGAATATAAACATATGACATTTTATGAGGCAGCTCAGCTTGCCGGGAAAGCCCGTGTCCGCGAGTTGTGGCTGACTCATTACAGTCCTTCTCTGGTAAGACCGGAAGTCTACCGGAAAGAAGTCGAAAAGATTTTCCCCCATGTGGTTATGGGAAAAGACGGGCTGAGCACCACGCTGGTGTTCGAAGACAAGGAATAAGGGGACGTAACATGGAAAAAAACAATGCTCTGATCCTGGCGATCGAGACCTCCTGTGACGAGACTGCAGCCGCCGTTGTCCGCGGCGGACGGGAGATTTTATCCAATACCATTTATACACAGATCCGGCTTCACACCAAGTTCGGAGGAGTGGTTCCGGAGATCGCCTCGAGAAAACACATTGAGAAAATAAATATTGTGATCGAGACTGCCCTGGAGGAAGCGGGAGTAAGCCTGCCTGACATCGATGCCATCGCCGTGACATATGGTCCGGGACTGATCGGTGCCCTCCTGGTAGGGGTGGCGGAGGCAAAGGCCATCGCCTATGCCACCGGAAAACCCCTGGTGGGGGTCCATCACATCGAAGGACATATCAATGCCAATTATATAGAACATCCGGATCTGGAGCCTCCATTCCTGTGTCTGGTGGCCTCCGGCGGACATTCTCATCTGGTTATGGTCCGGGATTACGGCGTGTACGAGATCCTGGGAAGAACCAGAGATGACGCTGCAGGGGAAGCATTTGACAAGGTGGCCAGAGCCATCGGCCTGGGCTATCCGGGCGGACCTAAGATTGATATGGCAGCCCGGGAGGGAGATCCCCACGCAGTGGAATTCCCCAGAGCAAAGATTGTCGACAACCCCTATGATTTCAGTTTCAGCGGACTGAAATCAGCCGTGCTGAATTATCTGAACCAGTGTCGGATGAAGGGGGAGGAGATCAATGTTGCTGATGTGGCAGCTTCTTTCCAGAAAGCAGTCGTTGATGTTTTGTGTGATCATACCCTGGCTGCGGCAAAAGATTATCACATGGACCGTGTCGCCATTGCCGGGGGCGTGGCAGCCAACTCCTGTCTGCGTAATCAGATGGAGACCATGTGCCGGAAAGAGGGACTGAAGTTTTATTATCCGTCACCGGTTTATTGTACAGATAACGCAGCCATGATTGGTGTGGCCGGATACTACGAATATCTCCGGGGTGTGCACCACGGACTTGACTTGAACGCAGTGGCTAATCTCCGGATCGGAGAACGCTAATGAGGAATACAGATGAGTAATGAATACAAAAAAGTAACAGGAATCGTTCTGGCCGGAGGAAGCGGAACACGAATGCATCCGACACGGCAGAAGCTTTATATGAAGCTTTTTGACCGTCCCATATTGACTTATACCATGGAAGCCTTTGAAAAGAGCAAGGCGGATGAGATTATTCTGGTAGTTTCACCCGGGGAGGAGAAATTTGTCAGAGATTACATCGTGGATGCCAACGGATTGAAAAAGGTGGTTTCCATCGTGGCCGGAGGAGAGGAACGCTACAGTTCGGTATACCAGGCTCTTCAAAGCATTGAGGAAACGGATTATGTGCTGATCCACGACGGGGCCAGGGCATTTATCACGCCGAAGCTGGTGAACCGTTGTATAGAAAATGTAATGAAATATAAGGCCTGCATTGCGGGAATGCCGGCAAAGGATACGATTAAAATGGTGGGACAGGACCAGAATGCATTAAGGACGCCACCAAGGAACTCACTTTGGATAGCTCAGACTCCCCAGTGTTTTCTCTTTAGTGAGATTCGGGATGCCTACGAGGCCATGATGGCAGCCGGAGATACGACCATGACGGATGACGGGATGGTCATGGAGACCTACGGCACAAGAAAAGTGAGAATGATTAAAGGAAGCTACGACAATATTAAGCTTACAACTCCCGATGACCTGATTCTGGGAGAAAGAATCCTGGCCAGTCGGCGTAAGAGGAGAGCAGAATGATAAAAGAACAAGATGGAATTGTTTTTTATGATGAGGATGAACAGATTCCATCCGGGGAAATCGATGAGGATCTGACCCCGGAAGAAGAGGACTCTGATCTTCCGGAAGAGGATGCAGAGGAAGAAGATTCCCATGATGATCAGGGCAATGGAATCGAACAGTGCAGCATCTGTCACCGGACTGTCAGCCAGGGAGCAACCCTGGTTCACATGCCCAACGGCATGAGCATTTGTACAGACTGCATGCAGAAATCCTTTGATTCTTTCGGCAGCGGGTTTGGCGGAAACGGGATCCAGTTCCTGGATCTGTCCAATCTGGATTTTAACAAGCTCCAGGACATGAACATCGGTGATCTTCTTTCCGGAAACATCGATGCCACAAGACCCAAGGCCAAGAAGGCCAAGAAGAAGAAAAAGAAGAAGAAAAAACATCAGGAGTCACCGCTGACCATGAAGTCCATCCCTGCACCCCACAAGATCAGGGAGCAGCTGGATGAATATGTGATCGGTCAGGACTACGCCAAAAAGGTGATGTCGGTGGCAGTATATAATCATTACAAGCGTGTCATCACCAACACCATGGATGAGATTGAGATCGATAAGTCCAACATGCTCATGATCGGTCCCACCGGCTGCGGCAAGACCCACATGGTCCGGACTCTGGCCCGCATGTTAAATGTGCCCCTGGCCATATGCGACGCCACGTCCCTGACGGAAGCCGGCTATATCGGTGACGATGTGGAAAGTGTCTTAAGCAAGCTGCTGGCCAATGCCGACAATGATGTGGACAAGGCGGAGACGGGTATCATTTTCATTGACGAGATTGACAAGATCGCCAAGAAACAGAATACCACCAGCCGGGATGTCAGCGGAGAGTCTGTCCAGCAGGGACTGCTTAAGCTCCTGGAGGGGGCTGAAGTGGAAGTCCCCGTAGGCGCCAGCTCCAAGAATGCCATGGTGCCGACCGTGGTTATGAACACCAGGAATATCCTTTTTATCTGCGGCGGCGCATTTCCTGATCTGGAAAAGATCGTCAAAGAGCGGATGACAAAGAATTCTTCCATGGGATTCGGCGGCCAGCTTAAGGATCGCTACGATGATGAAAAAGATATGCTTCAGTATGTGACAGTAGAGGATATCCGCAAGTTCGGTATGATTCCGGAGTTTATCGGAAGACTGCCGGTGATCTTTACCTTGAGCCCCCTGAAGCGGGAGATGATGGTTGATATCCTTACGAAGCCTAAAAATGCCATCCTGAAACAGTACCAGAAGCTGCTTGCCCTGGATGAAGTGGATCTGCAGTTTGAGGAGGGAGCCCTCTATGCCATCGCGGATCTGGCCATGGAGAAGGACACCGGAGCCCGGGCTCTTCGGGCAATCATCGAGAAGATCATGCTGGATATCATGTACGAGATTCCCAAGGACGACAATATCGGGCGGGTGACCATCACCGAGGACTATGTCCGCAACAACGGACTTCCCCTGATCGAGATGAGGCAGTATCTGGCACATCAGCAGAAATACATAGAATCCGGAGAGAAAGAGGAGCCTTCCCCTGACATTTCTCCATTGACATAAGAAGTTTTTTTCTTTATTATATTTTTTAATTGTGAATAATTATTAAAGGACAATCGCGGAGGATTTTGGAATCATGAAGATAACAGGGAATCAGCTGTTTGCGACGGCGATGAAAAAAGAGGGAGTTGATACGATCTTTGCCTATCCGGGCGGTATGGTCGTCAACCTTCTGGATGCACTGCATGATGCCCACGGGATCGATCTGGTCCTGCCCCGGCACGAGCAGGGACTGATCCATGCGGCAGACGGATATGCCAGAGCCACCGGCAAGGTGGGCGTCTGTCTGGTGACCAGCGGCCCGGGAGCGACGAATCTTGTTACAGGTATTGCCAATGCCAACTATGACAGCATTCCCCTGGTTTGTTTTACCGGCCAGGTGCCGGAACATCTGATCGGAAATGACGCTTTTCAGGAAGTGGACATTGTAGGTATCACCAGAAATGTGGCGAAATTTGTCATCATGGTACGGGACCGTGAGATGCTGGCCCAGAGGATCAAGGAAGCCTTCTACATCGCCAGAAGCGGGAAACCGGGACCGGTCCTTGTGGATCTGCCGACGGATGTTATGGCAGAGCTGGGCTCCACGTCCTATCCCACAAGTATTTCCATCCGGGGATACAAACCCAATAAGAGTGTACATATGGGGCAGCTGAAGAAGGCCATCGCCCTGCTGAAAAAGGCAAAGAAACCCATCTTTCTTCTGGGAGGCGGCGTGAATATCGCCGGTGCCCAGGAGGAAATGACCCAGCTTGTGGACAAGCTGAATATTCCCGTGGTCACTTCTGTGATGGGCAGGGGAGCCATCGCCACAGACCATCCTCTTTTTATCGGAGATATCGGCATGCATGGTTCCTATGCGGCCAATCGCTGTGCCAACGAATGTGATCTCATGTTTACCATCGGCTGCCGGTTCGGAGACCGTGTAACCGGCGATATAGAGAGTTTTGCTCCCAATGCCAAGATCGTCCATATCGATATCGAGGCTGCTTCCATCTCCAGAAATATCACGGTGGATATCCCCATCGTGGCGGAGGCGAAGGCGGCCATCATCAAGATTCTGGAGCACACCAAGCCCATGACCCACACCAGGTGGATCAGCGAGATCAGGGGATGGAATGAAGAGCATCCTCTGAAGATGAAAGTGCGTTCCGGCGTCAGCCCTGAGACCATCATCCGGACACTGAACGAGTTGTACGCTGACCGGGATACCATTTTTACAACGGACGTAGGACAGCATCAGATGTGGGCTTCCCAGTACCTGAAACTGGATGCCACCCACAGGATGATCCAGAGCGGCGGTCTGGGGACCATGGGATTCGGACTTCCCTCAGCCATCGGAGCCGCCATCGGACAACCGGATAAGTCAGTGGTATCCATTAACGGAGACGGCGGTTTTCAGATGAATATCCAGGAGATGGCAACAGCAGTGTGTCAGGAGCTTCCTCTGGTGAACATTATATTTAATAATGAGAAGCTTGGTATGGTGCGGCAGATGCAGAACCTTTTCCTGAAGAAACGATACACCATAACCTGTCTCCGCCGTCACAAGAGCTGCCGGGGCCAGTGCGGCAGGCCGGGCTTTGAGTGTCCGCCCTATGCTCCCGAGTTTGTAAAGATCGCGGAAGCCTACGGTTCAAAGGGATGGCTGGTTACTGAGGACAGTCAGCTTAAAGATACTATTCTGGAAGCCAGAGCCTACGCCGAGGAGCACAGGATGCCGGTCATCATCGAGTGCAGTGTGTCACCGGATGAGCTGGTTCTTCCCATGATCAAGGGCGGAGCATCCTTTGATGACATGCTGTTATAGGAGGGATATCGGTTATGAGAGAAAACAGAAAAATCAAGAAAAAACGCTGGATATCCATGTATGTGGAGAACCGGATCGGTGTCCTTGCCCGTATTTCCGGCATGATGTCCGGCAAATCCTATAACATTACCAGTATCACGGTGGGAGAGACAGAAGACCCCACCATCTCCCGTATGACCATCGGCCTCTCTTCGGATGATGCCACCTTTGAGCAGATTAAAAAGCAGCTGAACCGCTGTGTGGAAGTCATCAAGCTCAACGATATCACAGATGCTTCGGCCCATATGAAGGAGATCCTCTTTGTCAAAGTCCATAACTGCAGTGATATGGATAAAGAGGAGGTTTTCCGGATCGCCCAGGTATTCAAATCGAGAATCATTGATTACGGCGTGACATCCCTCCTGCTTCAGTGTGTTGCCACGGAGGGGAGAAATAACGACCTGATCGCCCTTCTCAAGAAACGCTTCGAGAATATCGAGGTCGTCCGGGGAGGAATCGTTGCCATTGAATCCATCAGTAAAATTGACCGATGACCAGGAGGCTTATTATGAAAATTAAAGAAGAAGCCCATAAAATGAAAATGGTATCCCCCAGGCTGGCCGCCTCTTCTGAGGAAGAGAGAAACAGAGCCCTTGAAGCGGTTGCAAAAGCCCTGGAGGAAGCCCGGGACGAGATCTTTGCCGCCAACCGGGAGGATCTGGCCAGAGCAAAAGAAGAAGGAATCTCCGATGCGGTATATAAACGGCTCAAGTTCGATGAAGGAAAGTTAAAGGCAGTGATCGAGGGCATCCATCAGCTTGTCCGCCTTCCGGATCCGGTGGGAAGAACCCTCCTGAAACGGGAGATGGATGAGGGACTGGTGCTGGAGAAGATATCCTGCCCCATCGGCGTTATCGGGGTGATTTTTGAAGCAAGGCCCGACGCCCTTGTCCAGATTTCCTCTCTCTGCATCAAGAGCGGCAACTGCGCTGTCTTAAAGGGCGGAAAGGAAACCAGGACCACCAACAAGGTACTTTTTGATATTATTTATAAAAGTGTTGTGGATGCGGGTCTCCCCGAGGGCTGCATGCTCCAGGCCGAGCTTCACAACGAGATCGATGAACTGCTGGAATGCGAGAAGGATGTGGATCTGCTGATTCCCAGAGGATCCAACCGCTTTGTCCAGTATATCATGAACAATACAAAGATTCCTGTCATGGGACATGCAGATGGTGTCTGCCATGTCTATGTCCACAAAGATGCAGACCCTGACAAGGCCATCCCGATTATTCTGGATGCCAAGCTTCAGTATACAGCTGCCTGCAATGCGGCGGAGACTCTGCTGGTGGACCGCAGCCTGGCGGAGAGCTTTCTGCCGGTGGCCGCTGCCCGCCTTAAGGAGGCCGGAGTGACTCTCAGGGGCACGGCGGAAGTGGCCGGGTTCATCGAAGCCGAGACCATGCCGGATGAAGAATTCCACAGAGAGTACCTGGAGCCGGTACTTTCTCTTAAGCTTGTCGACGGCGTGGAAGAGGCGGTGGACCATATCAACCGCTACGGGTCTCACCACACGGATG
>CACXGS010000197.1 GCA_902767195.1 uncultured Lachnospiraceae bacterium
ATCGTCAACGGCTGCAACCATAACGGATGCGGTACCGATGGTGATCTCGGCAATACCCTCTTTGATAACACCGCAGCCGATTGCTGCGCACTGCTGATCGCCGCCGCCGACACAGATGGGCATTCCCTCTGCAAAGCCTGTTGCTGCCGCTGCCTCTGCGGAAACAGTTCCAACCTGTCTTGCGGGCTCTTTTACCGGCGGGAGCTTGTTGATATCAAAATCGATTGCATCAAGAAGCTCTTTTGACCAGTCAAGGGTTGAAACGTCCATCATGCCGTGAAGAGCAAGGGATGCGGGATCGGTGAAGACCTCTGTGGATCCCAGTTTGTGAAGCAGCCACTCCTGACCGTTTACAAAGAGATATGTTTTATCATAAAGGTCGGGCTGATTATCTCTCACCCATTTATACTTTGCGAAAGACCAGGCTCCGGAGATTGGTGCGCCGGCGATCTTGTGATATTTCTCAATACCAATATTCTCTTTAATCCACTCAATTTCCTTGATCGGACGGTTATCGGACCATACGATGGCGTTAGCCAGGGGCTCCCAATTCTCATCTACTGCTACAAAAGTACCTCTCTGGCTGGAGATACCGACAGAGCCGATCTCTTTAGGATCAACACCGGCGATCTCAATGGCTTTTTTAACGGTGTAGCAAAGAGCATTCCACAGGTCATACATATCCTGCTCTACCCATCCTACTCTGGGTGTGATTACCGGATATTCCTGATAAGCTTTTCCAAGTTCTTTTCCCTGGAGATCGAAAATGATGGTCTTAAGACCGGTGGTTCCCGCATCAATACCTGCAATATATTTTGCCATATCTGTTCTCCTTTCAATCCGTGTTGTTTGCTCAGTAATAAGAATCAATGTATTAGTGCATTCTGGCTCCTGTTACCATCAGGGTATCTCCGCTGACATAACTTCCCATGTCGGAAGCCAGGAAGAGGAAAGCCTTGCCGACTTCTTCCGGCTCGCCCATACGTACCATGGGAATGGTAGCCATCTTCTTTTCATACTGCTCCGGCGTAAGCTTGGAGTAGTTTCTCTTGATCATATCTGTTGCGATGGTTCCCGGTGCTACTGCATTTACACGGATGTTATATTTGCCAAGAAGTTTTGCGGAATACTTGGTCAGGGCAATGATACCTGCCTTGGATGCACCGTATTCCGGACCGGTGCTTCCGCCGGTCACGCCTGAGATGGAAGACATGTTGACGATACTTCCGTATCCCTGTTTCTTCATGATCTCCGTAACGTACTTCATGGTCAGGAAAACAGAACGAAGGTTGACATTGAGAACCTTATCCCACTGTTCGGGGCTGGTGGTCTCAAGATCTGTCATGTAGGATACTCCTGCGATGTTGCAGAGAATGTCGATCTTTCCCCAACGATCCATGGTTTTCTTTACCGCACCCTGGATCACCTCAACGGAGGAAGCGTCACCGACGATATACTCTACCTCAACGCCCATATCCGTCAATTCCTTTTCCACTTCCTCACCGGACTCTCCTTTGGCAATATCAATAATGGTCATGCCTTTCAGGTCCGCTTTCGCAAAAGTAAGCGCAGTGGCCTTGCCGATTCCCTGACTCGCCCCGGTGATGATACAGATTTTGTCTTTTAAAGATACTTCAAACATAGCTTTCGCCACCTTTCCAAATAGATCGTCAATACTATTCGTTTGTTATACCGCGGATAACCTTCAGTGCGTCAAATGCAGGTTTCATATCCTCTCTGACAAGCTTTTTCTGCTTCTCGTAGATGGCACGATATAATTTTGTATTTTCCGGATTGGGTTTGTAGATCTTCTTAACCTCAAGCCATTTATCCCAGAAGTCTTCCAGATTATCAATATCACCTACTGCGAATGCTGCCGTGATTACGTTAGTCATTACAGCGCCGCCTGCTTTCTTTAAGGTTACAACCTCTGCGTCAAGCATATCTGCCTTGATCTGATTCCAGAGATCCGAACGGCTTCCGCCCTCTGTAATGGTAATCTTCTTAAAGTCTACGCCGCTGGCGCGATAGCTGTCGCCCATCTCCATATAGTCATAGCCGATTGCCTCTAATACTGCTCTCCAAAGTACAGCCTGGTCGGTATCAAGGGTCATGTTCAGGAAGCAGCCGCTGGCATTGGCAGCCTCTTTGAAACCACCGGACAGATATGGCAGGAAGAGTACACCGTTTGATCCGGCCGGAACTTCTTTGGCCCGCTCGGACAGCTCATCGTAATATGCCGCGTCATCCACCTTGTTACATACATTATCACGATACCAGCGCAGAGCCATTCCGCCTGTACGGACAATGCCCCAGTAGAAATAGGTATCCTTCATGGTTCCCGAATTGAAGATCAGGCCGGTTTCCGGTCTGGACAGTTCAGGCATAATCTTCTCTGTAGACAGACAGAACATAGCTGCTGTACCTGCAACGTCCGCTGCCATATTGGGGCCTGTAAGACCGGCTCCGATCATGGACTGCATAGTGTCGCCGGCGCCGCCGCAGATCGGTGTTCCTGCAGGAAGTCCGGTAAATGCCGCATCCTCATCATTCAGACCGCCAATGATATCCCATGGTTTTACGATCTTGGGCATGTATTTCTTATCGATTCCCAGAATCTCCAGCTGCTTATCCGACCATTCTTTCTTATATATATCAAATCCGAGTCCCCATCCGCTCATGGCACCCCAGTCAATAAAGGCATCTTTTCCTTTAAGACCGGCAAGATTTAACAGGCAGTAAGGAGCGTTGTGCATAAACTTCACGCCGTCCTTCTGGAAATTCTCATCATTCTTGAGGAACCATCTGGCAAACATTGCCGGGAACATAACATTAGGTACAGGGTTTCCGCTCTCTTCTTTCCAGATGGTATGTCCTTCCGCTGTCAGCGCCGCTACATCCTCAGTGGTTCTGGAATCAATATAAATGATATACGGAGTAATTGCCTTACCTGCTTCATTTACTCCACAGATACCACAGATAATGCCGTCACCGAAAATAGCACGGATTTCACTCGGATCGATGCCCTTTTCCTTGGCAATGTTGACACAGTCACGAATACCTTTTCGAACAGCGTCATAATACTTGTCCGCATCCATCTGAACCCAGCCCGGCTGAGGATACTCAAAGAATGTAGGATAGCTGGTCTCTGCAATGCACTCAAGGTCCAGGTTGTAGAGAACTACTTTTACACTCTGTGTTCCTGCATCAAATCCAATGTAGTATTTACCCATAACTTCTCCTTTCCGGAAATTCTCACGAAAAATTTCCGCTGTAATAATAAATAAACAATAGCTTCTTCTTTTGTATTAATTATAGCACATATTACTAAACATTAAGAACAAGGAAAAAATTTTCATAGTAATATTTTACATTATTTCTAAAAAATCCGTCTAAGTTTCATTTATTATTCTGAATTGTTCAAACAATTCCCCATCTTCTCCATGTTCCAGCAGGTATTCCAGCAATCTCAATACCCCATCGTGCTGAAGGTCATCGGTTACGTAAGTACATGCCTCCCGTACTTCCTTCCGGGCATTGCCAATGGCAAAACTGTATCTGGCTCTGTCCAGCATTTCCAGGTCATTCAGGTTATCCCCCACTACTACCGTTTCCTCCGGTGTTATTCCCAGCATTTCCTGGACCGAAACAAGAGCCGCTCCTTTGGTGACCCCCTTCATCTCAATGTCGATATATTTACCGCCGCCGCAAGCTACTTCCAGGTATTGTTTCCACTTGGGGCTAAACTCTTTTCCTGTGACCTCCTCTACCCGGCTTTCACGATAGACCGTGAATTTCAGGCAGGGTTCCTCCAGTGCGGTCAGATCATCCACCAGAGTACAGTTGAATTTGAACTCGTCTATGAAGAGCTGATAAAGTTCTTCTCCGCCGGTCTCAAAATAGGCCATGGTCCCTGTATCATAGAGGCTCATACATCCGGGAAGCTTTCTGGTATCTCTGATCAGCGCCTCGGATATCTCTTTATCCATGGGGCGCCGGAAAAGCTCTTCCCCCCTGTATACCGCATAGGCCCCATTGTTGGCGATGGTGATCATCTGGTCTTTCACGGGAGCGAACATCCGCCATATACTGGCAACCTGTCTCCCGCTGGCAACACCGAACAGGATCCCCTTTTCGGCCAGCTGTCTGATCACCTCAAAGTAGCGGGGAGACACCTGGTGTCCTCCATCCGGCACAAGTGTCCCGTCCACATCTGTCAAAACAAGTTTAATCACTTTTCTTCCGTCCTTTTCCAGCCTGGTCTCAAATGATCCCGAAATGTTTCATAGCATTCCAGATTCCGTCTTTGTCAATGTCGGTGGTAACATAATCCGAAATGTCCTTTACCGCATCATATCCGTTGCCCATGGCGACGGATGTCCCTACATGAGTCAGCATGGGCAGATCGTTGGGACTGTCTCCAAAAACATAGCAATCCTCCTTTGGAATATCAAAATATTCCAGAAGATAATCCATGCAGCTGGCTTTGGTATAGTGGAGAGGAAGGATCTCGGTAAAGCCGTTCCTGTTCTCAATGTACTGGTAAGGCCTGCCCTTCATCAGTTCCAGAAAATCGTCATGTGCCCCGGGATCCGTCCAGAAGGAAACCAGCTTATTCACTTCCATCTCCTCCTCGCAGAGCAGATGGATGGGCGCTGTATAATCCGGCTTATAGGTCTTCTCAAGAAATCTCCTGAGATTGGGATAGCATTCCCGGCCGGCCAGGTCATTTTCAGGATGATCTTCCTCAGGCAGCCCTTTCAGCTCTCTCAGGTATTTTGCCGCGGGCTCGCTGAAATAGCAGTAATCCGCCCCCTGGAAAATGCTCTGGATTCCCGTTTTTCTGAGTCCTTCCCGAAGGAAATCGATGTCTTCCCGGGAAACTCTGTGCTCAAACAGAACCTTGCCCAGGTACTCAATATGAGCCCCGCAGGCATAGCAGTATCCGTCGATTGGCAGGTCACGAAGGACATGCTGGATAAAAGACCGGCAGCGCCCGGTATTGATAAAATTCAGATGTCCCTTCTCATGGGATAGCCGGATGGCCTGCGCAGCGCTGTCGGGAACCTGATGGTTACGGCCATCTACCAGTGTATCATCAATATCGTAAAACATTATTTTCCGGCTCATCCGTCATTCCTCCTCTTCCCGGTCTGATGAATAAAGGGCCGCCGCTATCTCTAGCAGCGGCCCTTTTGCCGTCATTCACTAATCCGTTATATTATTAGATTGCATACAGGTTCTTGCTGTGGTCCTCTCCGAAGAGTCCCCATTTCTCAAGAGACCATGTAAGCTCGGGGCTGTTCTTTGCAGCCTCTCTCATATCAACATCATTCATGCAGGCATCAATAGCCTCACGGAATGCCTTAGCGCCGGCACGCGGTCCCATACCATGGCCGTGGATTCCGGCACCTACGCCGAGAAGGATATCATTTCCGGCATCCATCATGAATCTCGGAACCAGACCCGGAACAACGCCGCCGCCTACGAAGGGAAGCATCGGCTTAAGATCGTAGAACTTAGCCTTAACAGCGATCAGGTTGGTGATATAGTTATCAAATGTGTTGTCAAACTTACCATAAGGCGGCTGTGTCAGATAGATATCGCATCCTGCCAGACGGGAGAGCTTGGAAACAACCTTTGTGCTGATGCCCTGTACCGGAGAAGCGGTGAAGGCACCATTGAAGCAGGAATGTCCCAGAATCGGAACGTTAACTTCCGGATCCTC
>CACXGS010000198.1 GCA_902767195.1 uncultured Lachnospiraceae bacterium
GATGCAAACACGAAAAAGGCCAATGATACCATCTCAGAGGCAGGGAAAAGGATTCGTTCCGCCAACGAAAGAATCGAATCTGCCAAAGATAACCTTAATGATATTGATCTGGATTCCATAGAGGATGAAAAAGTCCGGGGGAAGATCAGGGATGCCCTGGATGAGCTTAAGCCGGTGGATGATTCCCTTGATACCGTTGCCGAAGATAAAGTGGATAAAGTGTCGGGAGATGACTGCCCGGTCACGGTAGACGTGACTTCGGATCTAAATGAGGCAATCAAAGACCTCAATGAAGAGATTGCAGAATATCAGGGATATATTGATCAGTTAAAGGCTCTTGTGGATGATGATCTGAAGAAGGAGATTGCCGAGCTTCAGGAAGCGCTGAAGGATATGGATCTGAAGACCTATATCGCCAGCATCAAAAAATACTCTGAAGATGTGAAAGAAAAGATTGATCTTCTCCTGGCTCTTCAGCAGAAACTGCCTGAGCTGGAAGCCGGCATCGATCAGATGAATGGAGGGGCAGAACAGCTGGTCAGCAAGAACAAAGACCTGAACGAGGCAGGAGCCACCCTGGCGGAGGGACTGAAGACTCTCAACACCGGATTAACTCAAATGTCAGGCGGAGCAGACACCTTAAGTTCGAAGAATAAACTGCTTAACCAGGGAGCATCCGACATATACAATGGCAGCGGAAAGCTGTTTAAGGGCGCGGGTACTCTGACATCCGGCCTTGACATATATACGGATGGCGTGAACCTGGCCATGAAAGGGACCGGTCAGCTGGCTTCCGGTATGGGCCTTCTGGTAACTGCCGGCGGCAAGGTTCAGGATGGAATCGGTGAGCTTGGTAAAGGGACCGAAACCCTGGCCGACGGCATGTCCGAGTTTGACGAGGAAGGCATTCAGAAGCTCTCCGACTTGGCAGGAGATGACCTGGTTGAGGTCATCAATCGATTCCGTGCTGTGAAGAAGGCCGACGGAAAGTACGACAGCTTTGCAGGAAAATCCGACAAGGCCAGCGGAAAAGTACGTTTTATCATTGAGACAGACGAAATCTCAACCGATGACGAATAAAAATAATCCTTGCAATTATTGACAGAGCTTGTTATAATAGTCATGTTATACTTTTAGTTTTTAAGAGTGGGCATCCGCCCACTCTTTATTGTTGTATGAGGTCAGTCTCAAAGCAGGGACTTAACCATTCTTTTAAATGTCTGGAAAGCAGGTGAGATTCAACATGAAGAAGACAGAGATTGTTGCGAGGACAGAAGAACTGGTTCTTCCTATTATCCGGGAGAATGATTTCGAACTGGTTGACGTGGAATACGTAAAGGAAGGAGCCAACTGGTATCTTAGAGTATATGCGGATAAGAAGGGAGGCATCAGTATTGATGACTGTGTTCTGATCAGCAGAGCTCTGGAAAAGAAGCTTGATGAAGAAGATTTTATCAGTGATGCCTATATTCTTGAAGTAAGTTCTCCGGGGCTGGGTCGTCCCCTGAAAAAGGAGAAAGATTTTAAGAGGAGCCTGGGAGAGAAAGTGGAATGCAAGCTTTTTAAGGCTGTGAACAAACAGAAAGAATTCGAGGGTATCCTGAAAGATTATACAGAAGAAGAGATTACACTGGATATAGATGGAGAAGACCGGACCTTCCAGAGGAAGGATATTGCGGTCATCCGCCTTGCCATTGATTTCTGACAACCGATTGTTTTGGAGGACAATGAAATGAATAGTGAATTGATTTCAGCTCTTGACCAGCTGGAGAAAGAAAAACATATTGATAAGGAAACCATTATGGAGGCCATAGAAGAGTCTCTTGTGGGAGCCGCCAGTAAGGACTACGGCAAGAATGCGGTAACCAAAGTAAACATGGACCGTGAGACCGGTGAGATCTCTGTATATCTGGAGAAGACCGTGGTGGAGGAAGTGGAAGATCCGGTGACACAGATCAGCCTTGAGGATGCGAAGATGATCGATGCTGCTTATGAGCCCGGCGATATCGTCCGCAAGGAAGTGACCCCCAAGAATTTTGGCAGAATTGCTGCCCAGCATGCCCGTTCCATCATTGTACAGAAGATCAAAGAGGAAGAGCGGGAGATGATCTACCGCCATTTTTCCGAGAAGGAAAGAGATATCGTAACAGGTGTAGTCCAGCGTTACAATGGCAATAACATCAGCGTCAGCCTGGATGATAAGACCGATGCCGTTCTTCTGGAAAAGGAGCAGGTTGCCGGAGAAGTATTCCATCCCACTGACCGCATCAAGTTATATATTCATGAGGTTAAAAGAACGAACAAAGGACCTAGGATCGTGATTTCACGAACTCATCCGGGTCTCGTCCGCCGTCTCTTCGAAAAAGAAGTGGCAGAAGTCTTTGACGGAACGGTGGAGATTAAGGCCATTGCAAGAGAAGCAGGCTCCAGAACCAAGATCGCTGTCTGGTCCAACGATCCTAATGTGGATCCGGTGGGCGCATGTGTCGGTGTGAATGGATCCCGTGTCAACACGATCGTCAACGACCTCCATGGGGAGAAGATTGATGTCATTGAGTGGAGTGATGATCCGGCAGTGCTGATCGAGCATGCCCTCAGTCCTTCCAAGGTGATTTCCGTCCAGCTTCTGGATGAGGAGAAGAGCGCCAGAGTGATTGTTCCGGATTACCAGCTTTCCCTGGCCATCGGTAAGGAAGGACAGAATGTCCGTCTGGCGGCAAGACTTACCGGATATAAGATTGATATCAAGAGTGAGAGCCAGGCAGAGGAACTTGGATATTTCGATGAGCAGTATGATGATTACGACGATGAGTACTACGATGACGGGAAAGCACCTGAGGACGGCGAATACTACGACGAGGATGGCGAATACTACGACGAAGACGGCGAGTATTACGAGGAAGACGGCGAGTATTACGACGAGGAAGGTGCATCCGGGAATGATGAATACTATGACGAGAATGATGTAGAAAAGACAGAAGCTGATTATGATAATGAGTACTCTGCCGATGACAGCGCTGCATCATATGATAAATAAGATCGGATCGGTGATACCATGGCGAAAAAGATACCATTACGCCAATGTGTCGGATGTAGGGAGCAGAAAGCCAAAAAAGACCTGATCCGGGTGATCAGAACCCCGGAAGATCAGGTTGTTGTTGACGACAGTGGTAAGAAGAACGGACGCGGAGCTTATCTGTGTCCCTCTGCAGACTGCCTTGTGAAGGCCAGGAAATCCAGAGCTCTTGCCCGGGCACTGAAGAAGGAGATCCCTGATGAGATCTATCGGAGTCTGGAGGAGGAGTTAAATGGCTATGACAGGAAATGATAAGGTTTTATCCATGATCGGGCTGGCAGCCCGGGCCGGAAAGGTAGTAAGTGGAGAATTCTCTACCGAGAAGGCGGTGAAGTCAGGGAAGGCATTTCTGACAATAGTAGCGGAAGATGCTTCCGCTAACACAAGGAAGAACTTTACTGACATGTGCGCCTATTATCAGGTTCCGATCCGAATATATGGTACAAAAGAAGAATTAGGCCGGTGGACCTGCAAGACATACAGGGCTTCCATCTGTATCTTAGATGAAGGTTTTGCAAAGGCATTGATGAAAAAAATACGTCTAAATATGGAGGTGTAGCGCATGGCAAAAATGAGAGTACATGAATTGGCGAAAGCCTTAGATAAAAGCAGCAAAGAAGTTTTAAATGCATTAAAGCTGGAGGGGATGGATATCCAGAGCCATATGAGTATGGTGACGGATGAACAGGCCGCAAAAGTGCGGGCCAGGTTTAATAAGTCACAGGCCCCCAAAGCCCAGGAGCCGGCCAGAAAACCGGCTGCAGCTCAGGGGACCGCACCAGCCACCCGTCCGGCAAGAAAAACGGAAACAGAACAGAAATCCCCCGAACGTCCGGCAAAAAAACCGGCAGCCAGACCTGTGAGAAGACAGGATGGGACAGCCCAGCAGCCGGTCAGAAGATTTGATGTCAATCCCAGAGCAGATCTGCAGAAGAAACAGCAGCCGGAGTTTGTTCCCAGGGCAGGCAGCCAGAGAAAAACAGACAGGCCGGAACGTCCTGCAGGGCAAAGAGGCGAAAGCCGTCGGGATGACCGGGGCAGAGATGGAAACAGAGATGCCAGAAGACCCAGAGGTGACCGCGATCCAAGGAGCGGTGTACGCCCTGACGGAAGACCCAGGACCGACCGTCCTGTAAGATCCGGAGAAAACAGGGACAATCGGGACGGACGCAGCCAGAGATACCGTGACCGTGACGGCCGTAACGCCGGATCCAGAGACGGCGCAAAAGACGGCAGCGGAAGAAATGCCGGTACCGGTTTCCGGGGCAGAGACAACCGCTCTTACAATAATGACCGGGATAACCGTTCCCGCCGTCCGGCTGACAATCGTCGCGGCTCCTTTGACAGTGACGGACAGATGCCTGTAAAAGAGACCAGAAGCGGTAATAACAACCGTCATGAGATCAACAGGGAACATAATAAGAACAACGAACGCCGGTCAGCCGGTGAAGGCCGTCAGAACAAAAATAACCGCAAGAATAATAACCGCCGGAATGATTTCGGCACCAATAATAATCAGAGAAGACCGAAGAACACGAAGAAGCCTCCGGTATTGCAGCCTCCGAAAAAGGAACAGCCCAAGGAAGAAGTCATCAGAAATATCACTCTTCCCAATCCTGTTTCCCTGAAGGAACTGGCGGATGCCTGTAAGGTTCAGCCTTCCGTTATCATCAAGAAGCTTTTTATGGCAGGACAGATGGTAACCATTAACACGGAATTTTCCTTTGATGATGCTGCAGAGATCGCTCTTGAGTACAACTGCATCGCCGAGGAAGAGGTTCAGATCGATGTCATCGAAGAACTCCTCAAGGAAGAGGAAGAAGATGAGAGCAAGATGAAGCTCCGTCCGCCTGTGGTCTGTGTTATGGGTCATGTTGACCACGGTAAGACATCTCTTCTGGATGCCATCCGCTCGACCAATGTTACAGCAGGAGAGGCTGGTGGAATTACACAGCATATCGGTGCTTCTGTTGTCAAGATCAATGACCAGAAGATCACATTTCTCGACACGCCGGGTCACGAAGCATTTACTTCCATGAGACTCCGGGGAGCCCAGGCAACGGATATCGCCGTTTTGGTAGTAGCTGCGGATGACGGTGTTATGCCCCAGACTATTGAAGCTATCAACCATGCCAAAGCCGCAGAAGTTGAGGTAATCGTTGCTGTCAATAAGATCGATAAAGAAGGGGCTAACATAGAGAGAGTCAAGCAGGAGCTCACGGAATACGGCATGATCGCTGAGGACTGGGGTGGAGACACGGTATTTGTTCCGGTTTCTGCCAAGACCGGCGAAGGTATCGATGACCTTCTGGAAATGATTACCCTGACTGCTGAAGTCCTGGAGCTCAAAGCAAATCCTGACCGGAAGGCAAGGGGACTTGTCATCGAGGCCAAGCTTGATAAAGGCCGCGGCCCGGTAGCTACCATCCTGATTCAGAAAGGAACCCTCCATATTGGTGACAGTATCAGTGTAGGCCATGTATACGGCCATGTCCGCGCCATGATCGACGATAAGGGCAACCGGGTGAAAGAAGCCGGTCCCTCTGTACCGGTAGAGATTCTGGGACTGAATGATGTTCCTTTCTCCGGGGAAGTTATGATGGCTCATGACAATGAAAAGGAAGCCAGAAATACAGCCGAGGCATTCATCGCATACGGCAGGGAGAAGATGCTTGAAGAGACTAAGAGCAAGCTTTCTCTGGATGATCTGTTCAATCAGATCCAGGCCGGCAACATTAAGGAACTGAATCTGGTAGTGAAAGCGGATGTACAGGGTTCCGTGGAAGCGGTTCGCCAGAGCCTTGTGAAACTGTCCAATGAGGAAGTGCAGATTCAGGTTATCCACGGTGGTGTCGGAGCCATCAATGAGTCGGATGTTACGCTGGCCTCTGCCTCCAATGCTATCATCATCGGATTCAATGTCCGACCGGATGCCATGGCCAAGGCTGCTGTAGAGCGTGAGAAGGTTGATATGAGACTTTATCGTGTCATCTACACTGCCATCGAAGATATCGAGGCTGCCATGAAGGGTATGCTGGATCCGGTTTATGCCGAAAAGGTTATCGGCCATGTGGAAGTTCGTCAGACCTATAAGGCCTCCGGTGTGGGAACGATCGCAGGATGTTACGTGGTCGACGGTACAGTAACCAGAGATTCCCAGGCAAGAATCGTCCGGGACGGTATCGTCATCTACGAAGGCAAACTTGCCTCTTTGAAGCGCTTTAAGGATGATGTCAAAGAAGTACGTTCCGGATTCGAATGCGGAATCGTTTTTGAGAAGTACAATGATATCAAAGAGGGAGACCAGATCGAGTGCTTCGTGATGGAAGAGGTGCCTCGTTAAAAGGAGGAGAATCCTGAATGAGAAAAAACAGTGTTAAAAATACAAGAATCAACTCGGAAGTGATGAAGGAACTGAGCCACATCATTTCAAGGGAAATCAAGGATCCCAGAATCAGTCCCATGACTACGGTGGTATCTGTGGAAGTAGCGCCGGATCTTAAGACCTGCAAAGCTTATATCAGTGTCCTCGGAGACAAGGAAGCCCAGGAGGAAACTCTGGCAGGCTTAAGGAGTGCTCATGGGTTTATCAAAAGGGAGCTGGCCAGAACAGTTAATTTGCGCAATACTCCCGATATCCGCTTTATTATGGACCAGTCCATTGAGTACGGTGTGAGTATGTCCAGGAAGATTGACGAACTCAATGCCGGACTTCATAAGGGGGAAGAAGGGATGGATGAGCAGTGAATAAGGAATTTCTCAAAATGATCTCGGAAGCATCCTCCATCGCCATGTCCGGACATTTCAGTCCGGACGGAGACTGTATCGGAGCCTGTCTGGCTCTGTGTACTTATATCCTGGATCAGTATCCGGAGAAAACTGTCGACATATTTATGGAGCCCATCCAGGAGAAATATCGTTTTCTGAAATGTGCTGACCGGATTCGTCAGGAGAAGGAAACAGAGTATGATCTCTATGTGGCTCTGGACTGTTCGGAGCCGGAGCGCCTGGGGCCTGCTTATATGGAATGGTTTCAGAAGGCAGACCGGACGATTTGCGTGGACCATCATTTGACGAATAAAGGCTTTGGGGACTTATGCATTATAGTACCCGGTGCTTCCTCGACCTGTGAGATTCTCTTTGATCTTTTCGATGAGGATAAGATTTCTCTGGAATGTGCGGAGAGTCTTTTTACCGGTCTGGTCCATGACACAGGGGTGTTCTGTCACAGCAACACCAGCAAACATGTTATGGAAATAGCGGCCTGCCTGATTGGTAAAGGAGTGAATTCGGAGAAGATCATCAGTGAGACTTTCCGAAGCAGAACCTACCGGCAGAATCTGGTATTGGGAAGAGCTCTTCTGGAGAGTATTCTGATATTGGACCGGAAAGTCATCTTTTCTGTCTTCCGGAAAAAAGATTTTGAATTCTACGGTGTTGATAAAACGGATCTGGATAATATCGTTGCTCAACTGAAGGCTACAAAAGGTGTTGAGACCGCCATTTTCCTTTATGAGACCGGGCCGGATAAGTACAAGGTGAGCCTGCGGTCCGGTGACCGGGTGAATGTTGCCGCCATAGCGTCACTCTTCGGAGGAGGTGGCCACAGGAAGGCATCCGGCTGTACGGTTACAGGAAAACCACGGGATATCGTCATGAATATTGCGGCTTATGTAGAAGAACAGCTGGAACAGTCACTTCAGTGAGATTACGGGGAATAATAAAGGAAAGATGAGATGAAGAATCATCCGGGAATCAGCGGAATCATCAATGTCTATAAAGAAACAGGCTATACTTCTCATGATGTGGTGGCAAAGCTCAGGGGAATCCTCCGACAGAGGAAGATCGGGCATACCGGTACACTGGACCCCGATGCCACCGGTGTTCTCCCCGTATGTCTGGGGAAAGCCACGAAAATCTGCAGTCTGATTGAAGACTGGGAGAAGAGTTATCAGGCAGTAATGTACCTGGGAGTGGTAACGGATACCGAAGACATGTCAGGGACTGTTCTCAGGCAGTCTGCGGTGGATATCAGTCCGGAACAAGTAATCGATGCTATCAACAGCTTTCAGGGAGATTACTCCCAGATTCCTCCCATGTATTCCGCCAAGAAAAGGCAGGGACGCAAACTTTATGAGCTGGCAAGAGAGGGAATCGTGGTGGAAAGAGAACCCTGTCCCGTACATATTCATGAGATTAAAGTGGAGGAGGTCGATCTGCCCCGGGTAAGGTTTTCAGTCACCTGTTCCAAGGGGACTTACATCCGAAGCTTATGCCGTGATATCGGAGAGAAGCTGGGCTGCGGGGCCTGTATGGAATCCCTGCAGCGAAACAGAGTCGGTCGCTTTGCAGTTGATGAAGCTGTAACTCTTCATGAGATTGAGCTTTGCAGAGACCAGGAAAGACTTGAGGAGCTGATCCTGCCGGTTGACCGGATTTTTGCAGATGATCCGGCTGTCACTGTCTCTAAAGAAGGAGAAAAGCTTTTATATAACGGAAATCCGATACCATTTTCCTTTTGTCCGGATTTGGATAAAAGTCCGGATAAAAATAAAGAAAAAAGATATCGAGTGTATGACAGCCATCAGCATTTTATAGGCATATATGTTTCAGGACCGGGTCAGACTCTCAAGCCGGTCAGACTATTTTACCTGTAATTCAGAGAGGAGCAGATCATGCAGCATATAACCAGTGAAGATTTTCACTTTAGAAATACAGCAGTCGCCCTGGGAAAGTTCGAAGGAGTTCATCTGGGTCACCAGCTTCTGCTGGACAAAATAACCCGAAAGACCCGCTCATTTTATACCAGTGTTGTATTCACCTTTGACCGGAATCCTGCTCAGTTTTTCTCCGGTGCAGAGCACTTCAGACAGATCTGCACCAGGGAGGAGAGAAAAAAGATTCTGGAGGAGCGGGGGATCGATGTTCTGATCGAATATCCCTTCACCAGAGAATTTGCCGGGATGACACCGGACAAGTTCGTAAAAAGGATTCTGGTAGGTAAACTTGGAGCCAGAGTCATTGTTGTCGGAACCGATTTCCGGTTCGGAAAAGACCGGCAGGGTGATGTGGATACCCTCCGTTACCTGGCTGAGGATTGTGACTACGAGCTGGTCGTGATGGATAAACTGAAAAATGAAGGGGAGGATGTCAGCTCCACCAGAATCCGCCAGGCTCTGGAGCAGGGCAGGATGGAGGAGGCTTCCGAACTTCTCGGCCGTCCCTACAGTATTGAGGGAACGGTGATCCACGGAAAGGCTCTGGGGCGCAAGTTAGGGATACCTTCCGCCAATCTGTCTCTTGACAAGGATAAATATATCCCGCCCCATGGTGTGTATGTTACCACCACCATGATCGACGGTGTTCCGGTGGCCGGTGTGACCAATATCGGATGCCGTCCGACGGTGGATATGTCGGGAGGAGAAAATGTGGAGACTCATTTTCTGGATTATGAAGGAGACCTGTACGGAAAGGAACTGTGGATTGATTTTCTGCACTATTTAAGACCGGAACAGAAGTTTGATTCCGTGGAAATACTGAAGGAGCAGATGGAAAAAGACACCGGTGCTGCCCGGGAATATATCAGCAGACAGGAGGGACTATGAATACGATAATCACCATTGGACGCCAGTACGGCAGCGGAGGAAAAGAGATCGGACGCAGGCTGGCTGACTATTACAATATTCCCTTTTATGACAAGGAGTTATTGAAGATTGCCGCCAAGGAGAGCGGGATTTGCGAGGAAATGTTTGAAAGCTTTGACGAGAAGCCCAGCACCAGTTTCCTCTATTCCCTGGTTATGGATCCCTATGCGCTGGGATACAACGCCTCTTCCTTCGATATGCCATTGAACCAGAAGGTCTTTCTGGCATCCTACGATGCCATTAAAAAAGTGGCCAAGGAAGGATCCTGCATCGTGGTAGGCCGCTGTGCCGACTATGCCCTGAAGGACTTTGAAAACCATCTGAATGTTTTTATCCACGCACCCATTTCCTTCAAAAAACAGCGGATTCATGACACTTACGGAATCCCCATGGAGAAAGTGGAGGAGACTGCGGCCCGCATGGATAAGCAGAGAGCCAGCTATTATAATTATTATACTTCCAAGAAATGGGGAGATTTAAAAAGTTATGATCTTTGTATCGACAGCTCCATGTTTGGAATCGACGGAACCGTAGAACTGATCAAAAATGCGGTATCCTTAAGAGACAATAAAGCCGCCCTTTAGGGGCGGCTTTCGTACGTCACGGGAAGCTTTTACTTCTCAGATTTCTCTTATAAAGTTGGTCCGTACCTTTTCGCTGTAATCCGGATGGTCAATGCCCTTTTCTTTGCCTGCTTCAATGCATTTCAGCATCCAGGCCATATTGCGGGCAAGCAGCCGCATGACATGCATGCCTTCCAGATCCTGCTCGATCTCGTCCGGATTGTTGCCGTGAACCATGTTCCAGTAGCAGGAGGGAACCATAGGCATGTTGCTGATCATAAAATACTTATTTAACTGCTCCAGGGCGGCAGTGGAACCTGCCCTGCGGCAACAGACCACAGAGGCTCCGGGCTTGCCGGCGAAACCGCCGGAGGAATAAAACATCCTGTCCAGGAAAGAAGTGGCAACACCTGTTGCTGAGGCATAATGAACGGAGGAACCTATGACGAGACCGTCACATTCTTTCATCTTTGAGATGGCCACATTCACCGGATCATCTCCAAACACACAGCAGCCCAGATCATTCTCTTTACACATATGACAGCCCATGCATCCCCGGACCGGATTCACACCCACATGAAGCCATTCTGTATCAATTCCCTGTTTGTGAAGCTCTGTTTCCACTTCAAGGAGAGCCCTCCAGGTAGATCCTTTGGGATGGGGACTTCCGTTTAATAATAAGACCTTCATGATGAAACCCTTTCTCTACAATACATTTATCTTTCATGTACAAACTCTCATAGCATGAAAGTACATTCCTTCATCCTTATAGTATCAGTATAGCATCATCTTGTCATATTGTACAGAAAAATGCAGGAAATCTTTATATCCTATGATATCATTGATTAAGACGGTGGTATAGAAAATCGGATTTTTATTCTTCTGTAAAACATGCTATACTAGTACAAGAATAA
>CACXGS010000199.1 GCA_902767195.1 uncultured Lachnospiraceae bacterium
CGGGGATCCTGCCCGGAATATGCTGGGAACCAATGCAACTCCGGCTCAGGTGGAAGCTCTCCGCCATGAGCTGGGGTTGGATCAGCCCTTCTTTGTCCGATATTTAGACTGGCTTACCGGATTTTTCTCCGGGAATCTCGGTGTCTCCTTCAGTTACCGGCAGCCGGTCTGGGATCTGATCCGGTCCAAGCTGGGAATTTCCCTGGTTCTGAGTTTCATGAGTTTTCTGCTGATCTCAGTGATATCCATTCCCCTCGGTATTTTTTCCTACCAGTGGGAAGGAGGCCCTATGGACTGGCTGAGAACCGGCTTTAATCAGCTCTGTATGGCGGTTCCGCCATTTTTTACCGGAATCCTTCTTTCATGGATTTTCGGCATTGTGTTTAAGGTTTTTATCCCCGGAGATTTTCCGGATTTATATATGTGGCCGGTGGATTCCCTCATCCACCTCTTTTTTGGTGCCGTATGTCTGAGCATCCCCAGGATTGCCATGACGGTACGAATGATGCGGAGTACGGTTGTCAGCGAGATGAATAAGGCTTATGTCCGTACAGCGATCAGCCGCGGCTATGACAGGCATCAGGTTCTGGTCAAACATGTTCTGAAGAACTCCCTGACCTCCGTTGTTACCTTTCTCGGCCAGACTATGGCAGAGATCCTGGGAGCCGCTATTGTAGTGGAGCAGGTTCTGGGAATCCCGGGTCTGGGACGTTTTCTGGTGCTTTCCATTTCCCAGAGGGATTATCCTGTGGTTCAGAGTATCGTTGTGATCCTGGCCTTCTGGGTAGTTCTTGCCGGTACCGTCGCGGATCTGGTGAATCAGATGATCGATCCCCGTCTGAGACTGGGAGGTGATAACGGATGAAGCGTCGCATGAATCGATTTCTTCTTGTCGGCCTGATCATTACCGGTATCATCGTGCTGGTGACCCTGATCGGTGTGTTCTGGACACCATACTCACCGACAGCCATGAGATATGGCAAGTTTCAGGCACCATCTCCCGCCCATATTTTCGGGACCGATCATTTTGGAAGGGATATTTTCAGCCGGGTGCTGAAGGGAAGCGCGACAACCATGACCATTGCCCTGGCAACGGTAGCGATCGGCGCGGTGGTGGGAACCATGGTAGGCGCCATAACCGGATATTTCGGCGGAATGATCGACGAGGTGCTGATGCGGCTCAATGATACGCTTACGGCATTTCCCAGTATGCTGCTGGCCCTGCTGATCATCAGCCTTGTGGGACCGGGCAACAAATATAACGTAATTCTGGCTCTGGGACTTGTTTTTATCCCAAGCTTTGCCAGAGTGACGAGAACCTGTTTTGCAGGAATACGAGATGTGAATTATATAACCAGTGCCAGACTGATGGGGGCAAGCAGCGCCAGAATCCTTTTTGTGCATATGCTGCCCAATACTCTTCGTGTTCTGCTGCCGGCAATCACGATAGGATTTAATAATGCGGTCCTGGCAGAGGCCAGTATGAGCTTCCTGGGTATCGGTGTAACGCCCCCGGATGCTTCTTTGGGCTATATGCTCTCAGAAGCCCAGGGAATGTTGAAGACCGGTCCCTGGTATGCAATATTTACCGGTCTGTCCATTGTGATGCTGGTGTTCGGAGTGGGTCTGATCGGCGAAGGACTTCAGGCCTATAACAAGGAGGTGGACTGATATGCTTATCATCAGAGACCTTCATGTACAGTTTCTGAACAGAGATCACGAAGCGGTTTCCGGAATTTCCCTGACCATCAATGACGGAGAGATTCTGGGGCTGGTGGGAGAGAGCGGCAGCGGAAAGACCGTAACGGCTATGAGTATCGCCGGCCTTCTCCCCAGAAAACAATGTAATTTTTCAGGGGATATTCTCCTGAACGGACAGGATCTTCTCCATGCAAAACGCAGTGAGCTGCGCAAAATCCACGGAGCCAAGATCGGTGTGGTTTTCCAGGAACCCATGTCTTCCATGGACCCCCTCATGAAGGTGGGAGAGCAGGTTGGGGAGACCCTGGCGATTCACACAAAGCTGGATAAGGAAGAGCGCAGGAAAAAGGTGCTTCAGGCTATGGAAGCAGTAGAACTGCAGAATCCGGATAAGGTATATAACAAATATCCTCATGAACTTTCCGGAGGTATGCTGCAGAGGGCGATGATCGCCGCTGCCATGATCTGCGAACCTGCCCTGCTTCTCTTAGATGAACCTACAACGGCTCTGGATGTAACCATACAGGCACAGATTCTGGAGCTCTTAAAAAGATTGAATGCAGAACACAAGATCTCTATGCTTTTCATCTCTCATAATCTGAATGTGGTGCGGAAGCTTTGCAGCAGGGTTGCTGTCATGCAGAGAGGAAAGCTGGTGGAGGAAGGGCTGACGGAAGAGATCTTCCGCAACCCCAGTCACCCCTATACCAAACGGCTGATTGAGGCCATTCCAACCCGTACCGGAAAGGAGAGGCCATGAGTGAGAATAATGATCTGGTTCTGGAAGTAAAACATGTCAGCGCCGGTTACCGGGATGGAGGTTTTGCCGGTCGCGGAGGAAAATATCAGGAAGTACTGCACGATGTGGATTTCTCCGTTCGCCACGGAGAGATTCTGGGACTGGTGGGAGAGAGCGGCACGGGCAAATCAACACTTGCCCGGGTGATTCTCGGACTGGTGAAACCGGACCAGGGCCAGGTGATTCATTATACTCCCCGTCCCCAGATCGTTTTTCAGGATCCCTACAGTTCCCTCAACCCGGCTTACACGGCCTGGTGGTCTGTGGAGGAACCCCTGAGGATTTACGGAAAATATGACGATGCAGAGAGAAACCGGCGGGTCCGGGAAATGCTTCAGAGGGTGGAACTGCCGGAACACTGCTATGAGGCGAAGCCGGATGAACTGTCCGGAGGCCAGCGGCAGAGAGTAAGTATCGCGGCGGCTCTGATCCGAAGACCGCGTTTTGTGATCGCGGACGAGCCGGTAAGTGCCCTGGATGTGACCATACAGGCACAGATCCTGAAGCTTCTCAAGGAGCTGAGAGACCAGTTCGACTTAAGCTATCTTTTCATTTCCCATGATCTGAATGTGGTCTACCAGCTGTGTGACCGTGTTTTGGTCATGAAATCCGGAAGGATCGTCGAACAGGGAACCATCGATGAGGTATATAATCATCCGAAAGAGGATTATACCAGGCGGCTGTTGGAGGCAAGTATGTAATGAAGATCCGATATATTGCCGATATGCATTTTGATGATGACGATATCATTTCCTATGACAACCGGCCCTTTGACAGTGTCGAAGAGATGAATGAGGCCATGATCCGGAACTGGAACCGGGTCTGCCAGCCGGAGGATCTGACATGGATCCTTGGGGATTTCTGTGCCGGCAACAGTGAAAGATGGGTGGAAATCCTTGACCGCCTGGCCGGAAAGAAGGCCCTGATTCTGGGCAACCATGATCCGGAAGACCTCTCCGATGCTGTAAGAGAAAGGTTTGAAGATATCGCTTCTTACCGTGAAAGCATGAACGGTGAGCGGAAGGTGATTCTTTGTCATTATCCTGTCTTTTCATTTCGGGACCACTATTTCGGAACCTATCATCTGTACGGCCATGTCCATTCCTCCTTTGAGTGGAATGTGGCCCAGAATGCCAGGCGGCTTATTAGAAAGCTCTATGTCCGCAATGACATCATGTACATGGCAAATGTGGGAGCAATGCTTCCCTACATGGATTACACTCCCCGTACCCTGGAGGAGCTGATCCAAAGGGAAGTGTTCAAGTAGCATATAGATATCATGTATTGTAAGAGGAGGTTACACTATGGCAGCTAAAATTTTGATGGCAGGAAGTATCATGATGGATCTGATTCTTCAGATGCCCCGGGTTCCTCATCCCAGTGAAAGTATCCTGGGAACAACTTATTCCAACGCCGGAGGCGGAAAGGGCAGCAACTCTGCAGTCGCCGCTGCAAGAGCAGGTGCAGATGTCACCGCTTGCTGTACTCTCGGCCAGGATGCAAACGGAGAAGCCCTCAAAGCCATGCTGGATGACGCCGGAATCGACACAACCTATATGACTCTGAAAGAAGGCTTCAATACCGGAATGGCAGTTATCATGCTGGAAGAAGACGGAATGAACCGCATTGCCATCTACACCGGCGCAAACAATGAGACCACACCGGAAGACATCGAAGCAGCCTTTGCCGGCAAGGACTACGATGCCGTGATGATGCAGCTGGAGATTCCTCTGGAATCCAACATTAAGGCATTTGAGCTGGCTAAGGCAAAAGGGATGATTACCTGTCTGGACTGCGGTCCCGCCCAGGATTATCCTATTGAGAAGTTCGACGGCCTCACCATCCTTTCTCCCAACGAGACAGAGACGGATGCTCTGATCGGCATTCTCCCCGTGGATGATGCAACCTGTCTGGAGGCATCCAAGAAACTGAAAGAGCGTTGTGACTGTAAATATGTTGTTCTGAAAATGGGTGACAAAGGGTCCTACATTTACGGCGAGGGGATTGC
>CACXGS010000200.1 GCA_902767195.1 uncultured Lachnospiraceae bacterium
CCGGTCTCTTTCTCCCCGTTAATAATCGCCCACTGCATGGGTGCAGCGCCGCGGTATTTCGGGAGAAGGGAGGCATGGACGTTAATACATCCGTAGCGGGGGAGATCCAGAATCACTTCGGGAAGGATCCGGCCAAAGGCGACTACTACGATGGCATCGGGATCCATGGCTTTCAGCTCTGCCAGGAAAGCCTCATCCTTCATTCGGTCAGGCTGGAAAACAGGGATACCATGTTCCAGCGCTTTCTCCTTTACCGGCGGATACTGGACTTTCTTTCCCCGGCCCTTTTTCCGGTCCGGCTGTGTGACCACACCGATCACTTCATGATTCTGTATCAGTACATCCAAGGTTGGCACCGCAAAATCCGGTGTCCCCATAAAAACGATTCTCATTCTTCTTCCTCTTCTTCTTCAACATCACGGTAGGGCTCGCTTGCCCGTTCACCATATAAGACACCGTTAAGATGATCCATCTCATGAAGGAAACAGCGGGCCTTCAGTCCTTCTGCTTCGTAGATGACTTCATTCATATCCATATCAAGAGATTTCACCTTTACATAGTCCGGCCTGGTCACCAGGGCGCATTTGCCCGGTACGGAAAGGCAGCCTTCCTCATCGGTCTGTTCGCCGGAGGATTCAATCACTTCCGGGTTGATCAGTACCACCGGATCATCATCCATCACATCCACCACGCAGACACGGCGGAGAATTCCCACCTGGGGTGCCGCCAGTCCTACTCCGTGATTCTCATACATGGTATCAAACAAATCTTCAATTAAAGTTTCAATCCCGGCGGTAATATTCTTCACCGGCTTGCACTGTTTCTCCAGGATGGGATCCCCGATATAGCGCAGCTTTCTGGTTGCCATATTTTTCTCCTTTGCGATTATTCTATTAATAACTCCTCATAGGATCCAGATCGAACTGAACCTGAATCCTGGAAAACATTTCATGTTCCTGCAGCACAGTCTCCAGTCTCTGACGAAGATCCGTCAGCCGGTCCCTGTCATCACTCTTCAGGTAGAGCAGATAGCGGTAGACATCCTTGATTCTTGATATAGAGGCGCTTCCCGGATTCAGAATCATGACCGGTTCCTCCTCCTTCTCCTGGCTCTTCTCCAGCATTCTCACAATCCTGGCCTGGCCGATCCGGGCCTCTTCCTCCTCCGCTGACTGGATCAGGATAGCCAGGATGTGGCCGAAGGGAGGATATCCCATCATTTTACGGTAGGCAGTCTCATTTTCATAGAAGGTCTCATAGGACTGGGCTGCCGCCGCGCATACGGCGTAATGTTCAGGACGGTAGGTCTGGATAACCACCATCCCCTTTTTATCTCCCCTTCCGGCTCTTCCGGCAGCCTGGCAGAGAAGCTGGAAGGTTCTCTCCCCGCTTCGGAAATCCCTGTCAAACATGGATAAGTCCGCGGAAAGGACTCCCACCAGGGTCACATTGGCGTAGTCGTGTCCCTTGACGATCATCTGGGTTCCCAGCAGGATATCCGCCTCCCTGTTGGAAAAGGCGGCCAGAATCTGATCGTGGGCGTTCTTACGCCGGGTGGTATCCGCATCCATCCGAAGTACCTTCGCCTGGGGAAATTCCCCCCGAAGGGCTGCCTCAATCTTCTCGGTTCCAATCCCGAAAGCCGCCACGTGAGGGCTGCCGCACTCCGGGCAGACCTGTTCAAAACGTCTGCTGAAACCGCAGTAATGACACACCAGGGTGCCATTGCGATGATAGGTCATGGAAACATCACAGTGGGGACATTTCAGAACATGTCCGCAGCTGCGGCAGGAAACAAATCCCGCAAAACCCCGCCGGTTCACAAAGAGCATGATCTGCTCCCGCCTGTCAAGGCGGTCACTGATCAGTTCCCTGAGACGGTCGCTGAATATGGACCGGTTCCCTCTTCGGAACTCTTCCCGAAGGTCCACGATCTCGGTATCCGGCATCCTGCTCCCGCCGGGCCTCTGCCTCAGGGTCAGAAGCCGGTATTCTCCCCGGACTGCCTTTTCATAAGTCTCCGTCAGAGGAGTGGCGGAACCCAGAACCAGACTTGCTCCGGCCAGACGGGCCCGGAAAGCTGCCACATCGACAGCATGGTATTTGGGCGTTGTATCACTTTTAAATGCACTGTCGTGCTCTTCGTCGATAATTATGATTCCCAGATCCTGAACCGGGGCGAAAAGGGCGGAACGGGGACCGATCACCACGTCAGCCTCCCTCCGGCGAATCCTCTCCGACGCATCATAGCGCTCTCCCTTAGACATGCGGGAATTGACCACGGCAATCCGGTTTCCGAAGTGCTCGTAAAAGCGGCGCACCGTCTGATAGGTCAGGGAAATCTCGGGAATCAGAACAATGGCCTGCTTTCCCTGCTCCAGAACATGGCGGATCATCGAAAGGTATACTTCTGTTTTTCCACTTCCGGTCACACCGTAGAGAAGATAGGTCTCTCTCTTTCCCTGATCATAGTCTTCAAAGAAAGTCCGGCAGGCCAGGCTCTGCTCATCATTCAAATCTATATTTTTCGATATAACAGGAATCGCTTCATAGGGATTGCGCCAGGATATTCTCTCCTGCCACTCCAGGATTCCCTGCTTTGCAAGTTTCTTTAATTCCGCTGCCGGAAGGGCAGACACTTCCATGGCCTCCTCTTTGGATATCTCCCCTTTCTCGAGGAGAAGGGTAAGAAGGGCCCTTCTTCTGCCGGCGTGTCTTCTCTCATAGGCCTCCAGAAGGTCTTTCACTCTCTGATGGTCTGCCAGCAGCTTAATCCGGACTTCTGTCCTGGGCTTCACCCGGGTCCTGACGGGCATCACAGTCCGCAGGGCCTGGATCATGGTGGATCCGTATCGTTCTCTCAGAAAGCCGGCCACCTGAATCAGCTGGGACTCGACGGATATGCTCTCATCCTCAACGGAAAGGATCTCCTTGATCCGGTCCGGCTCATAATCAGGCTTCTCTCTCCTGGCAATGATAAAACCGGTGATCTGCCGGTTCCCTTTTCCGAAAGGGATCCGGACCTGGGATCCCACCCTGGCACGTGTCAGAAAACGGTCCGGTATCCTGTACTGAAAGATCCGGTCCAGGGCTTCATGAGATATATCTACAACGATATCTGCATATCTGAATTGATCAATATTTTCCGGCAAGGACATCCTGAACAATCTCCTCCTCACTCATGTGATGCTTCACTCCCCTGATCTCCTGATAGGTCTCATGTCCTTTCCCTGCAAGAATAACGATATCTCCGGGAAGGCTGTGATTCATCACGTAGGAAATGGCTTCCCGCCGGTCGGTGATGGAGATCCACTCCCCGTCGGTCTTGCGGATGCCAGTCAGAATGTCTTCGATGATGTCTTCCGGCTCCTCAAAACGGGGATTATCCGAAGTGACCACGGTAAGATCAGCCAGTCTTCCGGACACCTCTCCCATCTCAAAACGGCGAAGTTTCGACCGGTTGCCTCCGCATCCGAAAAGACATACCAGCCTCGGCGGATTGTAAGCGCGGAGGGTCAGAAGAATACTCTCTAAAGCCACAGCATTGTGGGCATAGTCTACAATCAAAGTATAGTCCGAACCCGTGGGGATGATCTGGACCCGTCCCTTCACCGCAAAGTGAATCAGACTCTCCCGGATATCATCGAGGGAGACGCCGATGTGGCCACAGACGGCGATGGCACCAAGAGCATTATGTACATTAAATGTTCCCGGTACACTGCAGGAGACCCGTCCCTCATAGCGGCCCTTCAGCTCGAAATCCACCCCCAGGAAATCCTTGTCCCTGGTCAGCTTGATGTCAGTAGCAGTAAGGTCTGCCCCGGGAAGGATACCGAAAGTCTCGATGGGACAGACGGCATTCTTTGTGATCTCTTCAAAATGTTCATCATCTTTGTTGGCGAATCCGAAACGGCACTGGGAGAAGAGCATACTCTTACAGAGAAGGTATTCTTCGAAACTCTCATGCTCGTTGGGTCCGATATGATCCGGAGTCAGATTGGTAAACAGACCATAGTCAAAATTGATTCCCGCTGTCCGGTGAAGCTTGAATCCCTGAGAGGAAGCCTCCATTACCATCATGTCACATCCCTCGTCAACCATTCGGCGCATCAGCCGGTGGAGCTCATAGGACTCCGGTGTCGTATTATTCACGGGGATATGCTCATCACCGATGCAGACTTCAATGGTGCCGATCACTCCGACTTTATGACCGGCATGCTCCAGGATATTCCGGATCATGTAAGTGGTGGTTGTCTTCCCCTTGGTACCTGTAACCGCTATGGTCGTCAGCTCCTCGGCCGGATACCCGAACCAGGCTGCCGAAATCAGCGCCATGGCATAACGGGTATCTTTCACTTTGATCACGGTAACCTTTTCCGGCAGGGATACATCATCCTGTACCACGACGACAGCTGCTCCTTTCGAAGCCGCCTCGTCCGCGTAATCATGGCCGTCAAAGGAAGCTCCCTTAATGCACAGAAACAGACAGCCCTCTGACAGCTTCCGCGAATCGTTGACAACAGCGGAAACTTCCGTGTCCAGGCTGCCTTGTATTAAAGTATATTCTAAATGTTCGGTCAACTGACCTAATGTCATTCCAGTCATGTCAATATATTCTCCAATCCGGGCACTAACCCATATTAAATATCATAGACTATCATTTATTTTACCCTTTTCCCCAATCCTTTTCCATTAAAGAAGTGTTAAGAATACTCGCAGTTTATTACCAATATGTAAATTATTACGAAGCCATGAAAATACAGACAAAAAAACAAGATGCTTAGCTCCGGTATCACCGTAGAGCGACAGCATCCTGTCTGTGTTCTCTGATGGTAAAAGAGTCTGCCCTACTGGGTAAATGCAGGATCCGACTCCTCAAGCTCCTCAAAGGGCCCTTCAATATTCACTGTATTGCCAACAGGAATCTCCTCGTCCTCGCCGAGAATCTTCAGGCTGCCGTCATACAGTTCTTTTACTGCTACAGAAAGGGGCTTGTCTCCCTCTGAACTCTCCACACGGCTGTCCCCGTGGTCGATCAGTTCTCTGGCTCTTTTTGCTGTAGCGATAACGATAGAATAGCGGCTGTTAATGACCGGCTCCTCCCCCTCATTATCCTCAACATTAATCTTTTCCATTAACTCAGTATAAGATGGATGTAACATAATAAAGACTCCTTTCTGTGTGCTGTAATCCTTCGTCCGACAATTTATCGGGTCTCTGTATCTGATATACTTTTCCTGAGATCCTCCCGGATCCGGGAAATGAATTCTTTGTTCCTCTCCATGCGGCAGCGCTCGGCTTCAATGATCGAGCAGATCAGTTCAGCGCTCTCTTCCACCTTACCGTCCTCATTACAGACAATATAATCGTAACTGGGCATATCGGCAGCTTCCTCCACCGCCCGTTCCATTCTCTTGCGGATGGTATCCTCGTTTTCTGTTCCTCTGTCCGTAAGCCGCTGGTGCATGGTCCCGGCAGTGGGAACCGAAATGAAAATGAGAATAGCATCGGGATACTGCTCCTTGACCAGGAGTGCTCCCTGGACTTCGATCTCCAGGATCACTACCTGTCCGTCTTCCAGACAGGACTCCACATAGCTTCTGGGTGTCCCGTAATAATTATCCACATAGCGGGCATACTCGATTAGTCCGTCTTTGGCAATCAGCTCTTCAAACTCTTCCCTGCTCAGAAAAAAATAATCCCTGCCGTCCTGCTCCCCTTCTCTGGGAGCCCGGGTCGTTGCCGAAACGGATAAGTTAAATCCATGCTCCTCCACAAGCCGACGGATCACCGTTCCCTTTCCCGCTCCCGAGAAACCGGAGATCACTACCAGGCTGCCTCTCTTATTCATCATGTATTTCATCCCTCCTGAAAAGGATCATGATCTTCCTGACAGCGGGCAGAAAGCGTATCTGTCGTCAGTGCCGACAAAACGATATGGCCGCTCTCCATAACAAGAACCGTCCTTGTCCGCCTTCCACAGGTAGCATCCACAGCTTTCCCCTCATCTCTGGCAGTCTGTATCATCCGCTTAATGGGTGCGGCATCCGTGCTGACCATGGAAATGATCTTGTCTTTGTTCACCATATTGCCGAATCCGATTCCGATAAAAGAACTGGACTTACTCAATATTCTGCACCTGCTCTCTGATCTTTTCGATATCCGTCTTAAACTCAATGGCGTGACCGGATATAGTGAGGTCATTGGCTTTGGACAGGATGGTATTGGCCTCCCGGTTCATCTCCTGGGCAATAAAATCAAGCTTCCTGCCGATATTGCCGCCCCGGATCAGTTCTTCCTTCATGGCATCAATATGACTTCTCAGTCTCACTGTCTCCTCATCCACAGAAATCTTATCCGCATAGATGACAACCTCAGTAGCCACTCTGCTCTCATCAATGGTAGTGTCCTCGAGAAGATTGTGTACCTTCTCTTCCAGCTTTCTCCGGTAATCCGATACCATATCCGGATATCGCTGCTCCACAATGGCAACATTCTCCTTCATAGCCTCAAGCTTGGACAGAATGTCTTCTTTCAGATTCTCTCCCTCCCGGGATCTGCTCTCCTGGAACTTCCGGCAGGCTTCCTCCACCGCCTTATATACAACCTCCTCCAGCTGTTCTTCGTTGACAGGAAGGTCCTCCACTGTAATAACCTCCGGGAACCGGCCGATCTGGTATGGCGTAACGGCTTCCTCCAGGGAAAGCTCCCGTGATAACTCCTTCAGTGCTTCATAATATCCGGAAGCCAGACCGCTGTTAAGCTTCACCGCCGCAGCCCGGTCGGAAAGATCCTCATAGGATATAAACACATCAATCTTACCCCGGCTGATTCTCTTCTTCAGATAACCGCGTATCCCGATCTCCAGAGCATTCAGCTTCCTGGGCATTCTGATGCTGATGTCACAATATCTGTGGTTGACCGCCTTCATCTCCACCGTGACTCTGCTTTCTTCCGTCACGACCTCTCCGCGGCCAAAACCTGTCATACTCTTAACCAAGTTCTTCACCTCTGTCTAATTCCGTCAAAGCCGGCGCAGCGATTCTGCGCGATATCAACAAATAATTATAACGGATAAAACTATCTCCGTCAACGATGGATTCCTTTTCTTTTCCTTTTTACCTTATCTGCGGCAGTCCCTGCTTTCTCTTTCACAATCTCCGCTGCATCTCCTGCTTTTTTCTTCACGGCCCCCGCAGCGTCTCCGGCTTTGCTCTTCACGGCCCCCGCAGCGTCTCCGGCCTTGCTCTTCACAGCCCCTGCAGCGTCTCCGGCTTTGTTCTTCACCACTTCCGCAGCATCCTCAGCCTTGCTCTTTACCACTTCCGCGGCATCCTCGGCCTTGCTCTTTACCACTTCTGCGGCATCCTCGGCTCTCTCTATCACTCTGTCAGCCACAGATTCTACAGAAGGTGTCTTTTTTCCGCTTCTCTTTTTCTGGCCGGCTTTTTTTCCTGCCGTCTTTTTTGGCGCCGGCTTCTCTGCCTTTTTCTCCTGCTTTTCCGGATTATAGGTCAGCTTCCTCAGCACATCCAAAGCATACCGGTCTCCCTCCACATACAAATCCCCATAGGCACAAGGATCGATTCGACCTTTGGCAATCCCCAGCAAAGTGTCGGCATCCGTGGTGATCAGAGTATCTCTGTCATAGTATTCAAAGGGCTCCACATAAATGTGTCCGTCTCTGAACTCCATGTACAGGGCTCCATGTCCCTCGCCCCAGATATTAAACTGGACGGCAAGATGCCGTTCCACAAAAGAGGCATCCATGGGTTCATATATTTCTTTCATACTCGATACGATATGCTCATACATCATAGGTCAATCCTCCTTATTCTCTGTATTGCGAATCTTCAAATCTTTTTCAAGACATTTCAGATAATGGAGAGCTACTCCTCCGGCGGAAGGTACGAAAAATCCCGCATCCAGCTCGTCAAAGCGGAAGCTTTTGGGGCCTCCCTCCTCCATGCGCTGCCAGAATCCCATCATCTCATGATAGGTAAGGTAATAGCATAATCTCCTCCCTGTATAATAGATCAGCAGAAAGCTCACTCC
>CACXGS010000201.1 GCA_902767195.1 uncultured Lachnospiraceae bacterium
AACGGAGAGAATGCGGATTTCCTGGTGAAACTTACGGATAATGTGCCATATAACCAGCTCTATGCACCGATTCACTATATTGAATGCAACAAGTTGACGCCATCCAATTATGATAAATATTCAAGAGAACCCAATTATAAGGGTGGGACATGCCGATTTGAAAAGATTGCAGGCGGAAAGGAGGATATGTACCATGTATAGAATTCGAATTGACCGCAGCCGCTGTATCGGGTGTCTGACCTGTGTGACAGCCTGTGTGGTAAGCCATGAGACGGAGAGCGGAGATGCAAGAAACCGCGTGGTCATCGACAGTGAGACCAGACCGTCCCCCATCTTCTGCAGGCACTGCAAACGACCGGAATGTGTCTACACCTGTATGACGGGTGCCATGAAAAAGAATCCGGAAACGGGCTATGTGACTTATGACAAGGAACAGTGCGCCAGCTGTTATATGTGCGTGATGTCCTGCCCATACGGCATTTTAAAGCCCGACAGTATCACCTACCGGGAGATTATGAAATGTAATATGTGTGTTCACAGAAGTCCCGACGGGAAGACAGCCAATCCCATGTGCGTGGAAAAATGTCCTATGCACGCCATCACGCTGGAGGAGGTGAAGGCATGAGGTATGTAATAATCGGTTCTTCCGCGGCAGGAGTAAACGCAGTAAGAGAGCTGAGAAAGAGAGATCCCCGGGGGCAGATCATCCTGATCTCCAAGGATCAGGATATTTATTCCCGGTGTATCCTCCATGAATATCTGGCCGGGAAGAGAAGTATCGAAAGACTTAGATTTGTGGAAAAGGACTTCGAGAGCCTCTATGATGTGGAGTGGATCAAGGGAGTGGAGGCGACCGGACTCGACCGGGAAGGGAAAAAAGTTCTCCTGGATTCTGGCCAGGCCGTAGCTTATGACAAGCTGCTTATCGCCACGGGATCCCACACATTTTTCCCGCCCATCAAGAATATGGCCGGAGCCGGAAATATGATCGGTTTTAGGAATATCGACGATATTGAAGTCCTGAAGAAAGTGGCAGAGGACGTGATCGCCTCCGGGGGCCGGAAAAAGGTGGTCGTACTGGGTTCGGGCCTGGTGGGAATAGACTGTGCCACGGGCTTTCTGGAGCTGGGCGTCAAGGTGATACTATGCGATTTCGCCGGTTGGCTTCTCAACAAACAGCTGGACGAGAGAGCAGCCAGAACATATATTGAAGCATTTGAATCTGAAGGGGTTGAACAACATTACGGTGTCGGTGTCAGTGAAGTGATCAAAAATGATCAGGAAGAGATTACCAGGGTTGTTCTGAGTGACGGAACCGAGCTGCCCTGTGATTTCTTCGTGGTGACGGCAGGTGTCCGGTCCAATGTCGAGTTCCTGGCAGATACCGGGCTGGAACTGTCCCGATTCGGTCTGGTCTATGACGAAGCCGGCAGGACCAATGATCCCGATATCTTCGGAGCAGGAGACGTGTCGGGCCTGAGTCCCATCTGGCCGGTCGCAGTCAAGGAGGGTATGATTGCAGCAGCCAACATGGCGGGGGAGACCGCAAAGATGACAGACTTCTTTGCCAGCAAGTCCACGATGCGTTTCCTGGGCATTTCCACCATGTCTCTCGGCAATGTGAACCCGGACCTTGACGAAGATCCAGAAATCCGCGTGGAGGTCTATGACAAGAACGGTGTGTATAAGAAAATCGTCCACAAGAACGGGAAGATCATCGGCGCTCTTCTACAGGGGGACCTGGCCTACGGTGGCGTACTTCAGCAGATGATTGCCAGAAAACTGGATGTCAGAAGGGTTAAGAAGCCTCTTTTTGACATCGACTACTCCGACTTTTTCCATATCAAAGATAACTTCGAGTTTTCTTACGACGAGTCTTATACCGGCTGAAACAGAAAGGAAAAATATGATTGAAAGAATAAAAAGACTTCCGATTCCGGCTGTAGCAACCTGTCTTAGTGCCCTGACCATGGCAAATGTATACGGCGGCCTCGGATTTGTCTGGGTGCGCCGGCTGGTGATGGCCTGCGGCAGCCTGCTGATCCTGACCTATATTGTGAAAATGATTCTCTACAGAGATGTCTGCCTTCGCGAGTACGGGGAGGTTATCCCCTCCAGTTTATACGGTTCATTTTCCATGTGCCTGATGATTTTGGGAAGCTTCTACTATGAGATGGGCTTCGGCCCCGGAAAAATCATTTGGGGGATTGGTGTGGCGATCCATTGCGGGCACATCATTGTATTTACCATAAGACACACCTTTGGAAATGTATTGTTAAAGAGAAACTTTATCCCCATGATGCCCAGCTG
>CACXGS010000202.1 GCA_902767195.1 uncultured Lachnospiraceae bacterium
GCCATCGGAGCGCCTCTGGGAGTAGTGCATTCTTATGATTTCGGCGATATTGGTTTTATCAGTAACGCGGAACCCCAGATGGATACGGTGGAGAATGTGTATTATGCGGATATGCGCTGCAATCCCGAGGAAGGCACATTTATTATCAACCAGGAAGGGGAACTGATCGGCATAGCGTCAGAGAACGGTGGAGACAGCGGGATTGACGGCAGTCTGGCCCGCATCGTAAGCATTTCATCCCTGCAGGATACAGTGGAGAGCCTTAAGGAAGGCCGCAAGCTGGCATTTGCAGGTCTCCAGGGCTTCGGGGTGACGGCAGATATGGCAGAGAGCGGGATTCCCGAAGGCATGTATGTGCTGGATGTATTAACGGACGGGCCTGCCTATAACATAGGCATCAAACGGGGCGATATTGTGACTCAGATTAATGGGGAAACCGTGACGGATATGCAGTCTTTTTCTGAAGCGATCCGTACGATGGAGCCGGGCGCCGAGGCGGAACTGACCGTCAAGCGGGGAGCGTCTGCCGGGGAATACCGTGAAATGAACTATACTTTGACTTTGACAGAGCGGTGATGTGATTTGAAGAAGAACGATGAATTCGAGATTTATATAACAGACCTCAGCGATGACGGCGCAGGCGTCGGAAGGGCAGCAGCCCCCGGCGGGGCGCCGTCCTCTGCATTTACATGGTTTGTGAAGGATGCTGTAATTGGCGACAGGGTGCTGGCGGCAGCAACCAAAGTGAAAAAACACTATGGCTTTGCCAGGGTGGTCCGTGTACTTGAAGCCTCTCCGGACAGGGTGCAGCCGCCCTGCCCGGAAGCCCGAAGATGCGGGGGATGCCAGATCCAGCAGCTTTCTTATGACGCCCAGCTGGAGTTTAAAGAGAATAAGATCAGAAATGACCTTCTCAGGATCGGCGGCTTTTCAGAGCAGGAGATCCATATGGAGCCGATCATCCGTATGGAAACGCCCTTCCGGTACCGCAATAAAACGGTTTATCCGATTGGGACAGACAGGGAAGAACGGCTGATTGCCGGATTCTATGCCGGAAGGACGCACAGCATTATTCCCTGTGAAGACTGTCTCCTGGGGCAGAAAGAAAACGGAAGGGTTCTCCGGACCATTCTCCGTTTTATGGAAGAGAAAAAAATACCGGCATATGACGAGGCCGCACACACCGGACTGGTACGCCATGTCCTGATCCGCTCCGGCCGGCGTACCGGGGAGTGGATGGTATGCATTGTAATCAACGGGGACAGGCTGCCTTTTGCGGAAGAGCTGTGCAGCCGCCTGAAGGAAGAGCTGCCCGGACTCCGGTCCTTTTCACTGAATATCAATAAAGAGCGTACAAATGTGATTATGGGGACCGGGCTCGTCCATCTGCTGGGGCCCGGCTATATTGAAGATGAGATTAGGGAAATAACAGGAGAAATAGATATTGTCTCCGGACAGGCAGAATCCTGCGGCGACGGTGCCTTTTCCTCATCGGTCCGGTTCAGGATCTCCCCGCTTTCCTTCTTTCAGGTCAATCCGGAGCAGATGGAGCGTCTTTACAGTACTGCTTTGGAATTTGCGGGACTGAAAGGAGAAGAAAAGGTCTGGGACCTGTATTGCGGTGTCGGGACAATTACCTTATTTTTAGCGGGACACGCGAAAAAAGTATTCGGAGTAGAGATTATTCCGGCTGCGATAGAAAATGCAAAGGAAAATGCTGTACTGAATCACATTGATAATGCAGAATTCTTTGTGGGAAGGGCAGAGGAAGTACTGCCTGCCTGGCATGAAACCCATCCGGAGGAAGGAATTGACGTGATGGTGGTGGACCCGCCGCGCAAGGGCTGTGACAGCCGCTGCCTGGAAACCATGGTACAGATGGCACCCTCGCGGATCGTCTATGTGTCCTGCGATCCGGCTACACTGGCAAGGGATCTCCGGTATCTCTGCGACCACGGTTATCAGATAGAAAGGGTAAAGCCCTGTGACATGTTTTCCCAGACAGTCCACATAGAGACTATAGTGTTGCTACAAAGACAGAACTCGTAGAAATCCTTTATTTTAAGCACTTTTACGAGCATTTCACCTTTGGTGAGACAGACTGGTCAAAGAGGGGTAAACGCCTCGAAAAGTACCTCCGGGTGGCCATCGCCATAGAACTCGTAACAGTAGGAACAAGGATCGAGGACTTATAGACAACTGAATATCTGATCGATCATGGACGTTTATGAACTGCATTTCC
>CACXGS010000203.1 GCA_902767195.1 uncultured Lachnospiraceae bacterium
ATAGCAAGAGTTTTATTATTTCTCTTGTCCACCTAGAAGGGAGCATATCATTTAATACGACAGCCCCTTTTTAATACTCTTTATAATCATACATGGTTACGATATCTGTTTTACCGTCATTTATGCTCTTCTTCTCAATCATATTCCCGTTTTCATCATAGCTGGATTCTGTCAGCAGTTCGGGATGCTCAAGCTCAACCTGCTTTTTTTCTTCATCATAGGTTGAACACGTATATTCACTCTCTGTCTTAGGAAGGAAGACACCGTTTTCCTTCTCATAGGTATAAGCAACCTCTGTCTCCTTCACACCGCCTTTTCCGGCATAGGATGTTACAGATACCAGATTGCCATCCGTATCGTATTCATACTCGGCGTAATACGTGGATTTCTTCTCGTCAATCTGTTCTTTGTTCATCAGCCGGCCGTCTTTATCGTATTTGTAGATGACCTTGCTGGAAGTCTTATGAGGCTTTTTATCGGCCAGATCTTTGGCGGTCATAATCTCTTTGACCAGCCGGCCTTTTTTATCATATTTATATTCTGTAATAGAGATAAATGTCTTATCGCTATTGGCAGTAGTGGTCTTCTTTAGTTGACCCTTGTCGTCCAGCACACTGTCTTCGCTTGTAATAATGGCATCCTTTTCATCGAGGATATCCACATGTTTTCTGGTATAATTCTTTTCCCAGACAACCACTGAGGAACTGATCGTGTTCTTTTCCTCGTCATACTGAACAAAACCCATGTCATGTCCGGTCTTATCATATTGATACTCTTTCACTTCAAGAAGATTATCTGCTGCATCATAGCTTGTTTCTTTTACCAGCTTGTAAACTGTATTCTTTGCTGCCGCCGGCTGACCCGGAAGAATCAGGACCAGTGTCAGCATCATGACAGCCACAGGCCATCTGATTAGCTTGTTCATCATTTCATCCTCCTTTTAACCCTCATTTATTTACTGTCTCTGGGGTTGTTCTTTTAACTTTGATCAACAAAAATAATTAATAGGAAGTCTGCTGGGTCTTATAATTCTCCGCTCCCTCGGGGAGATCCAGCTCGATCTTTTTATTATCCCCGGACATTCCTATTTTTTTAATGGCATTCTTAATATCATCATTATCACCAAGCACCTGAAGAGACTCGCACAGTAGTTCCAGAGCATCTTCCTTCTGCTTGTGATCCAGAAGTTCCTGAGCCTGAGTAAGCATGTCCACAGAGTAGTTTATCCTGCACTCTTCAATATTCTTCTCAGCTTCATCATATGATTCCCAGGATTCATCAATCATGGAATACTTGTCCAGGGCTTCTTTATAATCCCCGTCCAGCTGAAATGATCTTCCTTCCTGGAAATACATCTCATCGGTCTTACGACCTCCTGTCCCACCGGCATCTGAAGATGATAGCATAGTCTGATAATGAATACCGGATATAAAACCAAATCCCACTAATCCAAGAAGACCGGCTATAACAAGAACGGACATAAGGAACTTTCTTGTAGCTCCGGGTTTGTTCTTCCGATTCATAATGCACTCCTTCCTCAGATTTCTTCACATAATTCCTTATTCTATATTTAGTGTATCACAATCCCAAATCCAATAATAATAAATGTCTGTTAACAAAGTATTGACTGACGACGAACAAAGTGCTTTTATTCGGCCAGCGCCTTTAATTCATCCGGCGTAATCTGTTTTCCATCTCTCCAAATGCGCTCAAGATCATAGAAATCCCGATCATCCTCGCTGAACACGTGGATGACCACATCACGGTAGTCAAGAAGGATCCATGCAGCGTTCTTGTAGCCTTCGATATTCTTCGGCTCATATCCCTGTCGTCCCAGAGCTTCCTCAACATTGTCTGCCATAGCCTGGATCTGATTCCTGTTCCTGCCGCTGGCAATAATAAAATAATCTGCCAGTACGGATATCTCGTGGATATCAAGAACCGTAATAGCCTCTCCTTTTTTATCGTCTAATGCATTGTATGCAATCAGAGCCATTTTTGCTGATTGATTCATCGTTTTCCTCCATATCAATGATGGTTGTCATCTAATGTTGGTTGTCATAGTATTCAAAGGCAGACCTGGTCATAGGATCCACCACACTGCTGCTTCCGGACAGATAGTCCATCATACCTCTCATAATTGCCACAAGGCATTGATCGATATCCCTGAAAGCCAGGGCCCTCACATCTCCAAGAATGGGCGACCGGTCCCGGTTGGGTTCGATGTAATCTGCTATATAAATAATCTTATCCAGCAAAGACATTTCCGGTTTCCCTGTGGTATGCCAGGTGATGGCAGAAAGGATCTCCTCGTCTTCTATACCGAACTTGTCTCTGGCGTAGATGGCCCCAAGTCTGGAATGCAGAAGCTCGGGATTCTTCATCTCCGCCTCGTTAGGCTGGTAGCCTGCCGCCTGGCACTCACTGATCTTCTGTCTGGCCGGTATGTATTTGGCACAGTCATGAAGCAGGGCAGCTATTCTGGTCTTGGCAGGATCGGCTCCATAGCGGTAGGCCATACAACAGGCCGTATATTCCACTCCCAAAGTGTGTTCATACCGTCTGTCCGGTATCATCGTCTTAAGCTTTTCCTTAATCTCAAAGACTGTCATTCTTCCTTCTCCCGATTCTTGTAAATATCATTTTCCAATATATACTGTCTGACCTTCTCAGGGAGAAGGTAACGGATGGATTCACCCTCCCTTACTCTCCTGCGGATATCATTGGAGGAGATCTCCATGACCGGGGACCGAAGCTTTAAAATGGTGGCATCAAACTTGTTCTCCAGATACTCAATCTGACTGTTCAGAGAAGAGCCTGCCCCTTCACTTCCCCGTCCGGCCACCACAATGATTGCCATATCGAGAATCTGCTGAACATCTTTCCAGGTCTCCAGATGATAAAGAGAATCTGCACCCATGATAAAATAATAATCCACATCCGGCTGGCTGCTGGTCAGGTTCCTCAGTGTCTCCACCGTATAGGTGGTTCCCTCCCTGTTAATCTCTTCCAGGGAAAGAGTAAAATGATCGTTATCTTCAATAGCCAGCGTGACCATCTTGGTCCTTTCATCCTCGCTGACCAGGTCGTTCATCCTCTTATAGTATGTGTTTTTTGTGGGCATAACCAGCACTTCATCCAGACCAAACTGATGATATGCTGTCTCTGCTAAAATCAGATGCCCATTGTGGATGGGGTTAAAGGTACCACCCATGATACCGATCTTTTTATTCTTTTTACTCATATGTCGATACTCCCTTATATCCTCCTTATCAGGAGAAAAGCTGTATGTGGGTTATTTTGAACATTAAATATCAGGGAAGCACGATCCGGGGATCATCCTTAGAAGGTTTGTACAGGACAATCTTCTTACCAATGACCTGGACCACCTGGGATCTGGTCCTCTCAGCCAGCACATCGGCAATCTGATGAGGATCATCAAAACAGTTCTTCAGGATGGATACTTTGATCAGCTCTCTCTTTTCGATGGCTTCCCTTGTGGCCTTAACAACTTCCGGGGTCAGAGATCCTTTGCCGATCTGTACTACCGGCTGCATGTTCATGGCCAGTCCTTTCAAATACGCTCTCTGTTTACTTGTCATAGTTAACCTCTATCTATGTATTTATTTATAATAATCAAACTGAAGGTTAAATACCTTCACTGTATCTCCTTCTTCAATACCAAGTTCCTCCAGCCTGTCGAGGACGCCGTTATCCCGCATAAAATTCTGGAAGAACTCGAATCCCTTCTCGGAATCCAGGTTTGTGTATCCCAGCATGCGGTCCACCTTGGGGCCTTCCACACTGAAGACTCCCGGCTCCTCCATGCAGACTGTGATAGATTCTCCCTCTTCCTCCTGGGGCTGGAAGAAGAATTCCTGTTCGAATTCCACCGGTTCCTCCGGCAGGTTCTCGAGGATCTTCCAGACATGCCAGAGCAGGTCTTTGACTCCCTCCCCTGTCACGGCAGATATGGGAAATACCTTTCGCCCGGAAGGGAAGTCTGCGAACTCATCATCCGGCTCCTCAAACTCTTCTCTAAGAAGATCCAGTATCACTTCCTGGTCTTCCGCCGGCATGGCATCGATCTTGTTTGCTGCGATGACCTGAGGACGGTCTGCCAGCTCAGGATTATATTCTGTCAACTCTCTGTTGATAGCACGGATATCCTCTATGGGATCCCTTCCCTCCACAGAAGCGGCATCTACCAGGTGGATCATCACCTTGGTTCTCTCGATATGCCGCAGGAATTCGTAACCCAGTCCGACTCCCTCTGAGGCTCCCTCAATGATACCGGGTATGTCGGCGATAACAAAACTGCATCCCTCTGCAAGGTCTACAACTCCCAGATTAGGGCTGAGGGTGGTAAAATGATAATTGGCAATCTTGGGCCGGGCATTGGTCACTCTGGATAAAAATGTGGATTTACCCACATTTGGAAATCCGATCAGACCTACATCGGCAATCACTTTTAACTCCAGGTCCACCCAGAGCTGCCTGGCTTCCTGTCCGGGCTGTGCATATTTGGGGGCCTGCATGGTTGCCGTGGCATAGTGATGGTTGCCTTTGCCGCCCCGTCCTCCTTTCAGGAGAACTACCGGTTCCCGGCGGTTGGCCATATCCAGGATCACCTTGCCGGTATCGGCATCTTTGACGACGGTTCCCGGTGGAACCTTAAGGATCCTGTCTGCACCGGCCGCGCCGCTGCAGCGTTTCTTACCGCCTTCCTGTCCGTCCTCGGCAACATATTTTCTCTTATGACGGTAATCTGCCAGAGTATTGAGTCCCGGGTCCACAACCAGGATCAGGTCTCCTCCCTTGCCGCCGTCACCGCCGTCCGGACCGCCGTCCGGGACATATTTCTCCCGACGGAAACTGACATGACCGTCGCCTCCCTTGCCGGAACGTATGAAGATGCGTGCGCGATCTGCAAACATAATACTTCCTCTCCTAAAAGATAAGCGGCTTCAAATCATGGAGTTTTGAAGCCGCTGATAAAACATGAATATCTAAAAAACTTATGCTACCGGATAAACAGAGCACTGCTTTTTGTCTCTGCCTTTTCTCTCGAAGCGTACTACACCGTCAACCAGTGCAAATAATGTATCGTCACCACCGCGTCCTACATTGTTACCCGGATGGATCTTGGTACCGCGCTGTCTGTAAAGAATATTACCGGCTTTAACAAACTGTCCGTCTGCTCTTTTCGCACCAAGTCTCTTAGACTCGGAATCACGTCCGTTCTTGGTAGAACCTACTCCCTTTTTGTGTGCGAAGAACTGAAGGTTCATTCTCATCATTGTCGTTACACCTCCTTCGTTATCACTTTTAACCAGTCTCCGTAAGCCTCAGCAATGGACTGTATGCCCAGCTCATAGGATCTCATCAACAGAAAAGCTTCCTCACTGATCCTGTCAGTAAAAGTCACCTGTATGAGTCCCAGTGTCTCTTCCTCCAACAGCTCAAAATGATCATCGGTCAACTCCTCAAGGCTGTTAACCAGATTGATCGTCAGAACCGATACGGAACAGCACACGAGATCTGCGCCTTCTTCCACGCTGTCGGCATGACCGATCACCTGAAATCCCTTAAACTGATCTTCAGGCTTTCTGTAGATTGTAATCTGAATCATGCGTTGATCTTTTCGATCTTAACCTTAGTGTAAAGCTGTCTGTGACCCTGCTTCTTGTGATAGCCTGTTTTTCTCTTGTACTTGTAGACTGTAATCTTCTTCGCCTTGAAGTCACCGAT
>CACXGS010000204.1 GCA_902767195.1 uncultured Lachnospiraceae bacterium
GCAGCTATTCTCAAAGAAATGGATCAGCAGGAGATTTACTCCGACATATCTGCCTGGGAATTCTAGAAGAATTCCCGGGCTTTTATTAACCTGCATCCGTTTCTTCCATACTGATGGAAAAGGAAAAATAATTATACCCGTCCTCACTCCAGGCCTTTACATTTCCTCTATGAAAAAGAGCCATCTGCTTTACAATTGCAAGGCCAATCCCATATCCTCCCCCTCTTTTCCGGGAGCGATCTGCCTTATACAAGGCATCCCAGAAATATTTAATATCTTCATTGCTCATGGGTTCTCCACTGTTTTTTACGGTAAAAGAATAGGATTTCTGACCTTTCTCCCCAATCAGGTAAATGGGCTTGTTGGGTTCACCATATTTCACTGCATTATCGAGCATATTATAGAGGGCGTATTCGACAAGATCCCGGGCAATCAGGATAACTGCCTTGTCATAACTGCATTGGACCATATCTTCCCGTTCCATTATTATCAAACGGTTTAGAACGGCATTGAAAAACTCCTCTGTATCACAGGGTTCCTTCTTATAATATTCGCCGGCACTGTCTGATGTAATCAGGGCAAGCATACCATTGGACATATTATTCAACCGGTCACATTCCTCTACAATAATATTACTGTACCTCTGTATTTTCCGCTGCTCTGAAGCAAGTACTCCTATGTTTTCCGCATAACCCCGGATGATAGTCAGAGGGGTCCGTATATCGTGTGCCACATTGCGGACCAGGTTCTTCCTTCGTTTCAACTCCCTGTTCATCTCATCTATGTTCTCTTTGAGCTCGTCAGACATCGTGTCGATGGAAGCAGCCAGTTCTCCAATCTCATCATGGGTTTGAAACATCAGTTTCTCATCAAACTCCAGATGGGCCATCTTATTTGTAATGCGACACATAACATTCAGTCTTTTAACTATACTGTTTGTTATATAGAGGCATAGAATCAGAATACACAGAGCAAAAACACCTACAGCGTAAAAACTGAAACGAGTTAGAATCCTTCCACTCTGCATCATTCCTCCAAGACCCTTGCTCATAAGAATATAATAATCCGGAAGCGGATGAAGCATATAGAAAAGCCGCAGGTCTCCCTTTTTTTTCTTTCCCGTGAAGTAAAACAGCTCTTCCCCGACTGCGCAGTGTTTCATCTTTTTCTGAAAGGCTTCTTTGTCTGAATCTGGCACAAATATGGCCGGATTGCCATCAAACTCGAAAATCCCGTCTCTGACCTGAGAGGCAACGACCTGAATATAGCTGTCATTCCTTGCATCTGCTGCAATGCCCTCATAATCTTTCCCTTCTTTCACGGCTTTCGACATCATTTTCCCATATTCGATCATATGCTTTTTTGTATCTACAATAAAGATCGGCTTAAGAAGAAAGTGAAAGGCACACTTGATAATTAACAGATTTATGATTAAAAAAAGGAAAAACGTCAATAAGATCTTAGGTTTTAACTTCATATGCGCTCATTAATACCGGGTAATATCCCCGTCAAAATAATATCCTGCACCCCTGACAGTTCGAATGTGGCTGCTGTAGTCTCCCAGAGAACGCCGGAGCATCTTAATATGTGTATCAACAGTTCTGTCATTTCCATCATACTCCACACCCCATATCCTGTCGATGATAGCTTCTCTGGGAAGAATAATCCCACTGTTGTCCAAAAGCAGGATGAGGAGCTGATATTCCTTAATTGTCAGACTGATTTCCTTTTCCCGGAGGAAAACCCGGTGAGAGACAGGCTGGACTCTCAGTTCTTCACAGACATATTCCTGATCTTCTTCCTGCCTTCTATCCCGAATCAGCCTTCTTGCCCGCTCCAGAAGGATCTCCCTTCCAAAGGGTTTTGACACGTAATCATCTGCACCGGCCCGAAGTGCCCGCAGTTCACTTTCCTCGTCCCCCAGAGCTGTCAGGACTAATATCTTCAACCCAAAGCGGGAACGCACATACTCCAGCACATCCCATCCGTCCAGTCCCGGCATCATGATATCCAGTACTAAAAGTTTTATCCCCTTGTTCTTCTGGAGAAGTTCTATGGTTTCCTGCCCGTTTTTTGCAGAAAACACCTTGTAATTATCCATCTCAAAAAAATCACAGAGCATCTCATTGAGCCTGTCATCGTCATCTGCAATCAGAATCTTTTCCTGCATGGCACATTTTATCCCCTTTCACAAAACATACCGGCTTAAACCGCTCATCAGTCATCATAAACATACCAGAATCCTCCAAAACGGAATGCATAGATGACTCCCTCTTTAAAGGTCTTACCGTCTTTTTTGCCGCCTTCTAATGTTGCCGTGTAGTCACATCGGTAGACATCTGTCACATATTTTATCTCCGCAAAGGAAAAATAGTCCAACACTGCCTGTTCATCTTCATCATTTCCTTTGACAATTTCCCCCCGATCGATTACAAGCTTCGTTTCGTCTCCGTATCTGGCCTTGAAAATATCCTTTTTCATATCTGCCAGAACATTAACTTTACCGCCAAAGGTCCATTTTGGCCACATTTTCCACATTTTCCTGTAGTTTACATCCTGGTAGGCCGCCACATAATCATCGATCATCATGGTCTCATCCCGCTCTTCCTGCAGACTGACTGCCCTCTCAACGTCTTTGCCACAGCCCGTCATACAGATCATGCAGATAAAAATCAGGGCCAGTATCGACCTGATCGCTGCTGTCTGCCGCTTTATGCTAGTATGAATATATGACATATTTAAGCCTCCTTTATATTGCCGGTCACCCTGCCGGGATGTTTGTCAGATTCATGCTGTTCTTATCATATCATACCTGAAAACGATATGGATATTCTTTTGAGAAAAAGCAGAAAAAAAGCACCATAAACTGTGGTGCTTTTTTCTGGAGTATTTCCTTTTATTTTGCTTTAGGTCCTGCATTTACAATCTCTGCAGGCATATTCGGATACTTCTTTGCGAAGTTATCCTCAAACATACGAGCAAGCTTATTGGCCTGGGCGTCATAGGCGGCCTTGTCCGCCCACATGCCACGGGCATCCAGCTTCTCTGCCGGAACATTAGGACATGATACCGGATAATCTACGTTAAATACATCATGATGTTTGAATTCAATCTGATCAAAATCTCCATTCAGAGCAGCTGTAACCATGGCACGGGTATAAGAGAGCTTCATTCTTTTTGCTCCGTCAGCTGCGCTTCCACCTGCCCATCCGGTATTTACCAGATATACTTTCGTTCCGTACTGGTCAAGCTTCTCTCCCAGCATCTCAGCATACACGCTGGGATCCATTGGCATAAAGGGCTCCCCAAAGAGGGTGGAGAATGTAGGCTGTGGTTCTGTTACCCCACGCTCTGTGCCTGCCAGCTTGGAAGTGAATCCGGTTACGAAATGATACATAGCCGCATTCTTATCCAGACGGCTGATGGGAGGAAGAACACCAAAGGCGTCTGCCGTCAGAAAGATTACCACTTTCGGAACCCCTCCCACTCCGGGAATCTGAGCATTGTTTATAAAATCAATCGGATAGCCGACACGGGTATTCTCTGTCAGGCTTCCATCATCAAAATCCAGTTCTCTGGTCTCGGGATCCATGATCACGTTCTCCACCAGCGATCCAAAGCGGATAGCATTATAAATATCCGGCTCCTTCTCTGCGGAAAGATTGATACACTTGGCGTAGCAGCCTCCTTCCAGATTGAAGATGCCGTCAGGAGACCATCCATGCTCGTCATCACCGATCAGATTCCTTGCCGGATCTGCAGATAAGGTAGTCTTTCCTGTTCCGGAAAGTCCGAAGAATACTGCGGTATCTCCTGTCTCAGGGTCCATGTTTGCGGAACAATGCATGGGGAGCACATTATCCTTAGTCAAAACATAATTCATTGTGGAGAAGACACTCTTCTTAATCTCTCCGGCATACTGGGAACCTGCGATTACGATGGTCTTTGCTTCATAATCGATCATGATCGCTGCCTCAGAATGTACTCCATCCACCTCAGGCACGCACTTAAATCCCGGTGCCACCAGCATTGTGAAATCAGGCTCTCCGTAATTCTCGAGTTCTTCCTCTGTAGGACGAATCAGGAGATCTCTGATAAAAAGATTCTGGCTTGCCAGCTCGTTAACGATACGGAATTTCTTGGTGTACTTGGGATCTGCTCCGGCAAATCCGTCAAAGATATATATCTTTCTTCCCTGAAGATATGCTGCCACCTTATCCCGGATGGCATTAAATTTCTCCCTGGAGATCGGGACATTTACACTGCCCCAGGCGATCTCATCATGAACGCCCTCTGTATCAACAATAAATTTATCCTTGGGAGAACGCCCGGTATATTTGCCGGTTGTCACCACAAGGGCGCCGTTGTTGGCAAGGGTTCCTTCCCCATTTGCCAGCGCTTCCTCTACAAGACGGGCTGTCTCCATATTGCGATAAACTGCCTTAGGGCCGATAATTCCCCATTTTTCTAAACCATAAGTCTTCATATTAAAAATCCTCCTTCAAAGATAATAATAAACTGTAAAATATATAGAACAGTCAAGATTCCACATCATTTTATCATCAGCCGATTCGCCATGCAAGTCGTTTCCTCTGATACTGCAAAATTCATGACTTTTTACAGGCAATTCTCCGGAAAATACCGATTTTTATGAAATTGCACCAAATAATCTTGCAGTATTCCCCTGAGAACTTTATCTATTTATTCAACAAGCGCCACGACACCGCTGTTTCCGGCGAGGTCCACGACCAGCTTTCCATCACGAATCTCAAGATTCTCGCAGCCATCTGTATTCATGGCAGCTCCGGCAATTCCGGCAGATCCGCCGGCTTCTGCGAACTCATTGTAGACTCTTTCCATGTTTTTCATGAAATTCTTCAGATTATCCATATATGGCTGAATCTGTTCTTTTACCGGACACATGATATCCAGCTCCTCTGCCGCCCGGCGGAGGTCCTCTGCCTTTTGACGAATCTCCCCGGCGGCACCGAGAAGCTGTCCGGCCTTATCCTTCAGTTCATCCTTCTGCTCACTGTTTCTTCTTACCTGCTCTTCCGTGAGAGAACTATCGTTCTTCTCCTCCGGCAACGTGAGAAGGTTTATTGCCTTTGACGCATGAACAGGAAGCCCAATCTCAAGATGGGCAGGATTATCATCATTATTGACCGCTGTCACGATAACTCTCCCATTAAGAATCCTTCCGAAGGCAAACTGTCGGTTCGTCAGCAGCAGCTCCTTGTATTCTCCCTGGCTGGCCTCAGGAAATTCCCTCTTTATCCGTCCCAGGGCCGCAAACAGTTTTGGAAGAGCGTCTTCTTCATTGAAATCAGATAATTCCAGGGCGGGACGCAGGTTCCAGTCGGAACCGTACTGCTTGTCGCCGGGTATTCCGAATTCAGACCCATAGTAGATTGAGGGGATTCCGGGAACCATATACTGAATTATGGCCACCGGCACCATGTGTGCCTTAATATTGAGCTTTGACCAAATCCTGGATACATCATGATTGTCTGTAAAGGTGTACAGCCGGATCCGGTCTCCGGTCAGGCTGTTAAGCCGCCGGATGGAATGGGCAATCTCGAAATAATTATGATCATTATGTCCTGAATAAATCCCCTTGTGGAGTTCATAGTTGGTTACGGAATGGAGCATTCCTTCGTTGGCCCATCGGGAGTAATCACCATGAATAACTTCTCCCATCAGCCAGAATTCATCTTTTAAAGAATCACAGATTCTCCTGAGGTCTGCCATAAAGCCAAAATCCAGTACATCCGCAGCATCCAGACGAATCCCGTCGATATCAAATTCATCCACCCAGAATCTTACCGTGTCAAACAGGTAATCCTTCACTTCCTGATTCCACAGATTCAGTTTGGCCAGCATATTGTGGCCGCCCCAATTATCATAGGAAAAGCCGTCATTGTATTCATTGTTTCCCCAGAAGTTCACATTGCAATACCAGTCCTTATAGCGGGAGGCTTCCCTGTGATTCTTCAGGTCCTCAAAAGCAAAGAAACTTCTTCCCGTATGGTTGAATACTCCGTCAACAACAACACGGACACCCATCCTGTGACAGTCTTCCACGAATTCTTTAAAATCCCGGTTCTCTCCCAGCCGGCTGTCTACTTTCCGGTAGTCTCTGGTATCGTATCCATGACTGTCCGACTCGAAAAGAGGTCCTATATAAATTGCATTGCAGCCGATTCTTTTAGCATGCTCTGCCCACTCTTTCAACTTGCCAAAACAATCCCCTTTCTCTCCGTGATTCTCATGAGGACATCCGCAGAGACCCAGGGGATAAATATGATAAAATACCGCACTGTCATACCATGCCATAATATAATCTCCTACTATTTTCTATAAACAAAAAGCGTACTTATGTGCAAGTATATCATAAACGCACAAAAAAAGGGAGACTTTTATTCTCACTCCCGGACCCTGGCAGCAGCATCACACACTGCATCCGCCAACCTGCGGGTTAAATCCAGAGGAATACGGAACCAGCGCTCCTGCCAGGCGATGAACAGGGTAAGAAGAAAACCAAGTCCCAGATACAGCCATCTCCATGTATTGGGAAACAGAACCGGAAGCTGGTCTTTAAAACCACAATATACAAATATATATAGAAACAACCGGTGCCAGAAATAAATGACAAGGGTGTTCTTTCCGATCATCTCCATAACAGGAATTCGCCACGCGGGCGTAAGAGAGATAATAGCTGCTCCCATCAAAAAAGAAATTATGTAAGCTGCCAGTCTCAGCCTCCACCACCCCCATTCCGGAAGAAGACGCTGGTGGATATAGGGTGTTCGTCCCGCAAACAAGCGAAAACTGCGGTGAGCAAACTCAGGATCCCTCACCACGAAAAAAACAGCCAGGGCTAATATCATTACAGCCAGTATCCTTATCCGGATTCCGGATGTCCATTGACGGACCTTTCCCTCCTCCAGGATATATCCCAGATAATAAAAAGGAAAGAATACAATAATGCGGGATAAATTAAACACAATATTGATCCATTCCATGTATCCGGCAACGCAGGCAAGAAAGACACTGACCGGCAAAACAATCCTCGGATTTTTATCCCGGAGGAGATTAGTCAGAATGAGAAAAGCTGCCATGGCAAACATATACCAGGGCAAATTAGGATCTGATACCCACAAAAAAACCGGATTCTTCCCAAACGACTTTTTAATCAGGTAGATGATAATCTTCAGGAGATACCCAAGGAAAATAAAATAAACCGGCCGATTCCAGGAAAAAGGATGATTCTCATCAATCTTTCTGCTCAGGAGTCCGGCTGTAAAAAAAAACAGGGGCATATGAAAAAAATAAATAAATACAACAATCCCCTTCATAATCGGATCGATGATGGGACCGGAAGCAAACCGGTCGGCAAAATGCCCCCAAACCACGGCAATCATCAAAAATGCTTTCAGATTGTCCCATCTGTATATTCTGTTTCTGGTCATATCATAACTATCTTTCTGGAAATCCTCTGATTTAAAGCAAAAAGTAACGAATTCTTTACAATCATTTTCACAATATTGTTTTCTTTCTGCCCTATGCTACAATTATACAAAGAAGACTATATCAAAGGAGCCTAAGTTTTTGCAAGTAATAAATATAAAAAGAAATCCATCCTATTATATATATCCGGCCGCCCGGATCTTTGTCCTAACGGTATTTCTGTTCCTGATCCTCTCCTTTTCAGCCAGTGCTTCAACCACAAACATGCACGCAACCATCTATTCCAGAAAAGGTATCCTCTATGACATAAGAAACAGGGCCAGCCTGTCCCAAACCAAATTCAAACTGCTGCAAGGTGGTGTGAGTGACGGAACTTATGCCTACTATACCTTTAACAAAAAAGGCAACCGGGGATCCCAAATCGTAAAGGTGCGGATCCGTGATATCAGAAAGCGTCCCAAAAAAGCGTATCAAAAGAAATCCAAAGCTTATCATATGGGGCATGCCAATGATATCGCCTACAATCCCAGGACCCGCTGCCTGTATGTCATACACAATGTCGACCTTCACGGCAAGCCTTCCAGGATGATTTCCGTCTTTAGTTCCTCTACTCTGAATCGAAAAAAACGTGTGACTGTAAAGATTCCTTCCAACCTTCCCGGTGCCACAAAAAAGCTCCGCCGTCGAATTAAAGGATTTGCCGGCGTCGCCTACAACGACAGCCGGGGGCAATTTGTGCTCCTGATCAGTGGTGAGGAGAGAGATTTTCTTATCCTGAATTCGCAGCTGGAAGTCATTCAGTATGTCTGCACAAAAAAGAAAACCAGTTACATCAATCAGGGAATTGACTGTAGCGGTGATACGATCCGTGTTCTCCGCTCTATGGCGAAAAACGGCTCCTTTAAAAATGTTATCAATGAATACAGCTGGGACGGAAAACACAAAAGGACAATCCGGATTCTCGGTATGCATTATGAGGGAGAGAACATCTTTCATCACGGATCTACAATCTATGTTACCTGTACTGCCCACAGTAATCTGCTCCAACCAAGCAGGGGAGCATTTATCAGTGAACTCGGCAATAAAACAACGGTTCGAAAGGTCCGTCTGAACAGGAGAAAGCTTCGACTGAAAAAGGGACAATCCGTTCGTCTCAGGGCCAGGACCGGCCCCCGGAAAGCGAAAAACAAAAGAGCCCTTTTCCTGAGCCTTAACCGTCGGGTCGCTACAGTATCCTACCGGGGAGTCGTCCGGGCAAGGCGTCCGGGCAAGGCTATCATCGTCGCCTATTCCAAGGATGGCTATTACACCGATTACTGTCGTGTAACCGTAAAAGAATAATAATATAGAAATAACAATGTCCGGAGGACGGCATCTGGAAAAAGTGCCAACATCCGGACATTATTTTGTCAACTGGGTATTCACCCCTATATTCAATTCAAAAGAACGGATCAGGTCGACGTTGTATCTCTCTGTCTCGTTCAGAAGCTTATCATCAAACTCATCAGCAGGATACTTAGCGATATACCAGCTTTGTGCTGAAAAATAATCCTGCAGGTCACGATCGTTAAACATTCTGCCATGCCGGGCAAAGATTTCGTTTCTTGTAATACGAAGGCCATCCGCATTCAGCTTCTCAAGATCTGCTTCGGTGTAGCGGATACTGCTGGTATAGCTCAGATGACTGGCCTTGCCGTAACGATTGGATATACGGTCATCGCCTTCCACGATATGAATAGCCTCCTCGTCGGAAGCCTTTTTGGCATCCTCCGTCGTGCTGCCTCCGGTTCCGGACCCCAATCGGTCAATCGTATCCAGGAAAGTCTGAACCGTACTCTCATTCTCCCGTCCTCCGACGGTCCCCGCTGACCTGTTCTCGTGGTACCAGGTAATCAGGAACACAAAGACTGCGGCCAGCAGCATAACGCTCACGATAATCATCGATACCGCCATATTGAAAATATTCTGTTTCTGATTCATATGCCCAAACATCCCATGTCCTCCGTCATATCTTATAAAGATATTTTAGGGTCATTAAGGGTCTATTACCCCTGATCTGTTCTTATACGGAGCATTTACATTATACTTTTCCGTGGAAAACAAGACAACCGGTGACCATGAATATTAATAATATTTAATGGTACTGTAACAATGAAAGAGACCATATTGAGGAAATCCGTTCCCATTATGGATTTTATATATTTTTTTCTTGTCATTCCGTGGATTCTGTTATAAAATGTATCTACGAACTTGAGCAGAGTTAGAAGTTCAGTTTATTTTTTAAAAGGAGGACATAATAATGGCATATGTAATTTCTGATGATTGTATCTTCTGTGGTTCTTGTGAGGGAGAGTGCCCGGCAGGCGCTATCAGCGAAGGCGACGGAAAGTACGAAATCGATCCTGATACCTGTATGGATTGTGGTGCATGCGCAGGCGTTTGCCCGGCAGGTGCTATCAGCCAGGAATAATCTTTCGATAAAGATTACAGCAATATGAAAGGGAGAGATGATAAGGTTTGCCTTATCATCTCTCCCTTTTCCTGTCTGTCGGTCTTAATTGTGTTCCTGTGGCATAGGCTGCCACAATGGGAAGGATAAAACTATTTGGAAGCATATACCTGTAATTCCCGTTTTTGGGAGACAGAAGGCATATGGCAAAAATCAGCAAAACAGGGAAGAAAACTGCCAGAGAATGATAGTCTTTATTGACCAGCATAAGGAAAAGCATAGCCAGAATAATCCACATGACAGGCCCCGGACAGGCAAGCCCTGATAATACAGGCAGCTCACAGACCAGGAGTGTCAGTTTGCGATACCCGTCTCTCAGATCATTCGTTTTCGGGGACTGGTCAAACCATCTCTCCTCATAGAAAGAACGAGGGACAACATCCTTAACCCAGCCGTCCTCCTTCATACTCTCCTCATAGCCGAAATGCTTCCAGTAAAACTTGGCGGGTTCCTGCGTTTTTAATGGATAATAGTATTCCCAGGTGGAATCAAGGAGACTTTGAATATACTCCCCGGGATATTTCAGTCCCATTTTAAACCAGGTCTTGAAATACCTCCTCATCTCGGCACTTCCCGCCTTCTCATTAAAAGTCCTTTTTACCGGGTCTGCCAGGTCCGGATCATAATTCTCAGACATTTGATCAAGATCAAGAATTGCCGCAATGGATTCTTTCTCCTCCTCGGTCAACTCATCTTCATGATATTTCACAGTCCTTGCTGTCTGCTGGAAGAAGATAGAGAGGGCTTCCTGGGATCCCACTTTATTCACGTGCATAAGACGGAAAAACAGCCCCATATAAAGCACTTCAAAAATGAACAGAGGCAGCAGGAATGCGATCAGAACCTGTTTCCATTTCCTTCTCAAAACAACAAGCATCAATACTCCGCTCAGAACGACTATGTAGCTGCATTGATTCTTTGAAGCGCAAAAAAGGAAAGTGATCAGAACAAATCCTGCCAGGAACCATCTGTTATGAAGAATCTCCCCTTTTGTCTTGTAAATCCAGAAAACCACCAGCATGAACCAGAGGAAAAACATTGCCATTAATGAATCCCCGGCAATCAGAATACCGTGAATTATAAATACCGGACACAAACAATACAGCACCAGTGCTGTTCTGGTCAAAGCACGTGGTGTATTAAAATGTTCCAACGATACCAGAAAAAGACTGATCGCTGCGCCAAAACCGACGATCTGGAGAAAAACATAAAAGCTTACTCCCAGCTCATTCCATTTAAGTGCATGTCCCAGATCCATAAACATTCCCAGAATTAATGTCTGAAGAAAAGGATGGTCATTGGTGAAAACCACATTCTTCCCATCGCTTATCCAATGGCTCTGAAAACGGGTTGGAAAGTGATAATACTGAAGTATCTGTATATTTGTATCGCCCTTCAGATTGCCTGGCCAGAATATAAAGAAAACCGGAAGCCAGCAGACCATAATAATAAGAAAATAAATGATCGCTTTTTTTCTGCCGCCGGATTTGGCAGGGATATTATGACTCCGGGCATCCTGGACCCTTTGGGAATAAGGCAAAGTTCCGAGCCAGGTCACCAAAGCCAGGATCCCGAAAAAACAGGCTCCCAGATAAGCGGCAAGAAACCAGGCTACTTTGATTTTCTGAAAGGCACCGGTAATATATACTTCCCAGGAGGGGTTTACCATAAAGATACGCCCGAAAAACACACAAAGGGAAAAAGCTGTTGAGAAAGCAATCGCCCATAGAATTTCCCGGACATGGTGATGATAAGAAAGCACATATAGAATAAGAACGATCATGCAAAGGGCTGCCAGCTCACATTGCAGAGAAAAGTTGTTCGGACGCAGCATACTGCGTTTTAAAAAGAATAAGAGATATTGAAAAGGGTGCCCCTGGAGGTCATCCACTTTAGCCAGACTGAACTTTTCAGGAAGTATGAGGCGAAGCTGGAGACCTCCGACAATCAGGATACCACTCAATACTGCAAACAGATAATCCACTGTGTGCAGAGTGTTCTTCCCAATTGCTTCTGTTTGATTTGATAAAGTTCCCTGAGAGATAGAATTCATCGTTCCTTCCTCGTATTGATACTGATAAGCTTCCACTCGAAGTCCTGACGATCTTTATGTCGGAGACTCTGCAGAAGTACTCCGTTGAAAAAGGATATGATGCCAGTCAGAAGTATAAAGCCAGAGACAATCAATGTCGGAAAGTTGGGGACCAGTCCTGTATCAAGATAAGTCATAAACACCGGTATAAACAATCCGCAAAAAATCAGGCCGAGGATCACGCTGATGATTCCGAAGAAATGGAGAGGCTTGTAAAAAGCATACAGGCGCAGGATTGTCATCAGCACTTTAAAACCGTCTGAATAGGTATTCAGTTTGGATTCCGAACCATCCGGCCGGTCCCGGTAATCAATGATCACATTCTCAACGAACATGTTTTTATCGATGGCGTGGATGCTCATCTCCGTTTCAATCTCGAATCCCTCGGATAAAACCGGGAAAGTCTTCACAAAACTATAGCTGAAAGCCCTGTAACCCGTCATAATATCCTTGATCTCACTGTGAAAGAAACGGTTGATTGTGGCTCTTACTATAGAATTTCCGAAATTATGGAATCGTCTTTTGTTCTCCGTAAAGTAAGTCGAGGAGAGACGATCTCCCACAACCATGTCCGCTTTGTGTTCATGGACCCTCCGGACCATCTCAGCCGCATATTCTGCAGGATATGTATCATCTCCGTCCACCATGATATAGCATTCGGCATCAATCTCCCTGAACATACGCCTGATGACATTTCCTTTTCCCTGTTTATACTCTTTTCTTACAACAGCGCCCTCCTCAAGAGCGATCTCAGAGGTCCGGTCTGTGGAATTGTTATCATAAACATAAATCACAGCCTCCGGAAGAACCTCTCTGAAGTCTGTGATTACTTTTTTTATCGTTTTTTCTTCATTATAGCATGGTATCAAAACGGCTGTCTTATCCATATCAGTTCATTCTCTTTCCCCAGGTACGTGGTTTAACATTTATTACTCACTTACAATATAAAGGTGCCATAGCACAACATATCTATAGCAAACATACCATATACAGGTCACTTTTTCAACATAACTATCTGTCAGGATCTCTCTTTATTTGCGAACTTGGTATACTGGCCGAGCCAAACCAGTTCAACGGTTCCGGTGTCTCCGTTTCTCTGTTTTGCTACGATCACTTCCGCCAGGTTCTTCTTCTCGGAATCATTATTATAGTATTCATCCCTGTAAAGGAACATGACCACATCCGCATCCTGCTCAATGGCTCCGGACTCCCTGAGATCCGACAGCATAGGCCGGTGATCCTGACGGGCTTCCACAGCTCTGGAGAGCTGGGACAAGGCAATAATCGGTACGTTCAATTCTCTGGCCAGCAATTTCAGAGAACGGGAAATCTCTGAAATCTCAAGCTGACGGGATTCTGTTCTCCGGTTCCCAACACTCATCAGCTGCAGATAATCGATGATGATCATATCAATATCATAAATCTGTTTATATCTTCTGCATTTTGAACGGATCTCTCCCAGAGTTGCTGCAGAATCATCGATGATCAGCCGGGACTTCCCTATCAGGGCCCCAGCCTCTAAAAGCTTCTCCCAGTCGGAATCTTCCAAATCTCC
>CACXGS010000205.1 GCA_902767195.1 uncultured Lachnospiraceae bacterium
ACTACGACATAGGGTTCCGGGATATTCACGAACGATTTGTTCATATCCCGGAACCCTTGTCTGCGTAAGCAGTGGATCTCGGCTCTGCGACGGAACCGGTTGTCCGTTGATTGGGAGATAAGCAATACAGTTCAACTTTGCAACCTGGTATTTATATTCGCATGGGTACTCCGCGCCCTGCGAGGTACCGTTTCAGTTCCACGATCTCTAACTCTTTGAAGTGGAACAGGGAGGCTGCCAGGGCCGCATCCGCTTTCCCATCTTCGAAAGCATCGTAAAAGTGTTCTCTGGTGCCGGCGCCTCCCGATGCGATAACCGGTATGGACACATTTTCCGAAATGGTCCGGGTCAGTTCAATATCGTAGCCCGCTTTGGTACCGTCACAGTCCATGCTGGTGAGAAGAATTTCTCCGGCTCCCAGTCTCTCGGCCTTCATAGCCCATTCTACTGCATCGATTCCCATATCAATACGTCCGCCGTTTTTGAAAATGTTCCAGCCGCCGTCTTCTCTTCTCTTGGCATCGATGGCCACCACCACACACTGGCTTCCGAACTTATCCGCGGCTTCGCTAATCAGTTCCGGCCGCATTATCGCAGCAGAGTTCACAGAGATTTTGTCAGCGCCCTCCCGCAGAATTTCCCGGAAATCATCGACCGTGCGAATGCCCCCTCCTACGGTAAAGGGTATGAAGACGCATTCGGCCACCCGTCTGACCATATCCACCACTGTTTTTCTGGCATCGGAAGAAGCCGTAATATCCAGAAAGACCAGTTCATCTGCGCCGGCTTTGTCATAGGCTTTGGCAATCTCCACCGGATCTCCGGCATCTATCAGATTCACAAAATTCACGCCTTTTACTACCCTGCCGCCGGTAACATCCAGACAGGGAATAATTCTTTTTGTAAACATGTCTCCTCCTTTATCCGATGGTTCTATCCGATGAATCTTTTCAGTATCATCAGTCCTGTTTCACTGCTTTTTTCCGGGTGGAACTGACAGGCGTAGATATTGTCATGCTCGACAGAAGCATGGATCAAAGTGCCGCCATATTCCGTGGTTGCCGCAACATCTTCCTCATGATCTGCTTCCAGGTAATAAGAATGAACGAAGTATACATAAGGATGATCTTCCGGGATGTCCTGAAAGAGGCTTGCCCCTTTTCTGACGGTCAGAGAATTCCAGCCCATATGAGGAATCTTGATACCCGGCGCATCGGGAATACGGCGGATCTTCCCCGGCAGGAGGCTCAGCCCTTCCACACCGGGACTTTCCTCACTGGAATCAAAGATTAATTGAAGGCCCAGACAGATGCCCAGAAAGGGAATACCCCGGTTTACGGCTTCGTGGATTACATGGTAGAGACCATAGCTTCTGATTTTCTCCATGGCATCCCCGAAAGCACCTACTCCCGGAAGGATGATCCGGTCGCTGGACAAAATGATCCCGGCATCTCTGGTGATTACTGCATTATGTCCCAGATGCATAACGGCTTTTTCCACGCTCTTAATGTTTCCGGCATCATAGTCTATGATAGCAATCTGTTTGTTCTTTTCCATATCCTGTACCCTTTCTAAATCTATCTTCCATCATCTATCTGAAATATCATTTTTCATATCTATTTTTATCAATATTAACATCCTTTTTATCATGATACCCGTCATTTTAATGGGTGTCACGATCAGGGATATACATCAGCATAAATCTGCCGATGGCGCCATTGTATTTCGATGGTGCCTTTGCCTGGGTCTGGGCGTGTCCGGCTCCCTCAATGATCAGCAGCTCTTTTTCGCAGGAAGCTGCTTCATACAGCTTTCTGGCATGATCCACAGAGATCATCCTGTCCTGGTCTCCATGTATGAAGAGAGTGGGGATATGACTGTGCTTTACGGCATCCAGAGGACAGGCTTTGTTCAAATCATATCCTCCTCTTGCCAGCAGCATAAGCCGCATGGAATCGACCACCGGGAAGGAAGGCAGATGGAACCACTCCCCCGCTTTGTCTCCAAACATGCTGTAAGCATCGGTGTAGGAGCTTTCGGAAACAATAAATTTCACCTGGTCCGGCAAATCATCCTGGCTGCTCATCATGAGGGCGGTGGCCGCTCCCATGGAGAGTCCGTGAATGATCACAGAGGCATCGGGGTCTTTCTCGAGGATCCGGTCCAAAAAGAGCCTGCAGTCAAACTGGTCCGTCCATCCCATCCCGATGAAATCACCCTGGCTCTCTCCCTGGGTCCGCAGATCCGGTATCAGCACATGACATCCTCTTTTATTATAATACATGGCGTAAGGATACATCGTTTCCTTCCAGCCGGTATAACCGTGAAGCATGAGGACCCAGATATGAGATGTCGGGTCGCCTTCCACAACGGAAGCTTTGAGATTGTATCCATCTTCTGTCAGTTGGCTGATCTCATGAACCTTCTTCTCTTTCAGCCATTGCTTGTAGGGACCGGATCCGTTCTTCAGATTCTGTTTGATCTCTTCCGACTGGACCTGCTCACCGTAACAGCGCTCGGATATTTCCTCAAAGATTTCCAGTTTCCTCATAAAGCTGGGAACCAGAGCCGCACTCACTGCGATATAGATGGCTGCCGTATATAATATGAGCAGAACCAGAATAATTATGATTGATATTTTAAGAATGCTTTTTTTCTTTTTTATCGGTCTTTCCATTGTTTTTCTTCTCATTTTTTTCTTGTCACCGCTCATATAATACTATCATAAAACACATGACTTGTGCTACGTCTGACCTTTAAAAATGACATAATGACGGCCTGTGATCGGGATAAACGGGCTGTTTCTCTGTTATACTCACACAGTAATGACTTGTTCTGCGGCCTTTTTTCGTTGAAAAATCATGAAAATAGCCAAAAACCCTGATTTTTCGTTGATTTTTAATCTTCTTTGTTATATTATATAAAACGTATGTAAAACATAAAATACTTCGAAAGGAGAGCTATACGAATGAAGTCAACTTTTAATGTAGAATTTGCCGGAAAGCAGATTGAGAGTAAGGAAGTTATCGCCAACGCAAAGAAAATCTGGGTCGACGAAGGCAACCAGGACCGTAAAGTTAAAGATCTCAAGACCATGGATTTATATATTAAGCCGGAAGAGAATGCTGTATACTATGTTTTCAACGAAGAAGAGTCCGGCAGCTTTGCTCTTTATGAGGACTAATCCTCTGATTATTTATCACTAAGAATAAGATGCTCCGTATCCATAAGTGATTGGATACGGAGCGTTTTTTTATCCTGTGATTGTAAAGCCGGCGGCTGATGCCCTATTCGATTTCATTATTTCGATCCAGATCAAAATAGAAATCCACACCTTCCTCCAGGTTGTTGAAGCCGTAGGAAGTCCCATGGGCCTGCATGGTTGCTGCCACCAGGGACAGGCCGATTCCGCTGCCCCCGTACTCTCTGGTTCTGGCTTTATCCACTTTATAGAATTTATCCCAGATCTTATCTTTGTCCTCCTCCGGAATGGGACTGCCGTCATTATACACATGAAGACGCAGGTCCTTTTCCAGGTCTTCGCACCAGATCCGGATCCGGCCGCCCACTGTCACATGGTTGATGGCATTGGACAAGTAGTTGCTGAAGGCTTCCTCGATCATGAGCTCATCTCCCCAGACATTCATGTTTTCCCGGGGTTCGTACTCCAGCTTCACTTTCTTTTTCTCGAAAAGAATCCGGGAGGCGCTGATCTTGTTGTGGATCATCTGGCCCAGATCAAACCGACTCATTTCCAGAGCATTTCCACCGAATTCAATCTGATTCAGATTCAGGAGACTTCGAACCATCTCGTTCATTTTCCTTGCTTCGTCCGAGATCACATCACAGTAGAAGTCTCTGCTCTCCTCATCCTCGTCGATATTTTCTTTCAAGCCTTCGGCATATCCCTGGATCAGGGCGATGGGAGTCTTTAATTCATGACTGACATGAGAGAGAAAATCTTTTCTCATCTCTTCCATCTCTTCCTTCTTCTCGATGTCTTTCTGAAGTTCCAGATTAGCTGCTTTCAGATCTCCAATGGCGGTTTGCAGCTGATCGGACATCCGATTGATGGATTGCCCCAGCATACCGATCTCATCCTCACGATTTGTGTGGACTTTACGGTCGAAATTCAGATTGGCCATCTCCTCTGTGGTCTCTCCGATATCCTGAATGGTCTTTGTAAAACTGGAGGCATAGAGGAACATGAGAATCCCTCCTGCAAATATGCCCGCAAGTCCCAAATAGACCAGCAGGTACCGGCTGATGGAAGCACTCTCCCGGATGTCAGCCAGGGGAATCTGCATACAGCAGAGATAGTTCCCTTGACTGCAGCCGAAAAGGTAGAGGCCCTTTCGATATTCTTCAACCTTCCCGGGAAGATCTCCCGAAAAGGTTACATAATAACCTTTGGTGATCAGCTGTGCGATATTCTGGTCCGTCTCGCTGTCAGATTCGGAAAGCTTCCCGACCGTCTCATCAGTATCACTTTCCTCACGATCAAGCATCCAGCTGGAGAAGTTCTCATCTTCAAAGATACGGACCAGATGACCATACATGGGCCCATACATTCTGCTGACATCATTCAGATTGGTACCGTAGCCCTTCACCACGAATCCGTCTCCGGTCAGCTGGAACATGATCATCTTGATGTTGGTCTCCATGGAAATGTGATCCAGGGCCTCCGAGAGTTCCGTGGAATCCGCATCGCGTTTCATGATCTTATCAATCTTCTTATAACCCTCGATTAACAGTTTTTTTTCGCGGTAGATATAGTATTTCTCGGCAAAAACATTGTTCAGAAGAACTTCGAGGGCCAGAATACTCCCCAAAATCAGAATCAGTACCAATGTCATTTTAAACCGCATGGATTTCGTTATCATTTCGATGGTTCAGTCCTTTCACACTATATCTTTTGGTCCGTTAATTTAAAAAAGTCCCGGCATCCATAAAATCAAATACATCTGTATCAACTATCTTAAGCTCGTTATTATCATCCAACAGACCAAGGGTACCTTTCTGTGTTGAGGGATTGTAATCATAAAGCACATAATAGCAGTCTTTCCCCCAACCGTAAGCATAGTATCCTTTCGCAAGATTTATGACTTCTTTGCCGTCATGACAGCAAAAGCTTCCATCCGATTTTATATAGAAGAGTTGATTCTCATTACCGCTGTACAGCATTTGATTCACGCCACTGTCAAGGGTTTTTCCATCCAGATAAAGAGTGCAATCCTCCTTATCTTTCATTCCTGTAAGATAGTATATCCCGCTTTTCCGGGTTCGATAATCAGTCTCGTTCTCGGCAAGAATATCAGCTTCTTCACTGGAATCCACAGACAGGTCAAAAGAATACAATGTCTTGAACTTGTAGTCCTCTCCGTATTTCTCCACATAACCGGTCTTATCTTTCCCATCCGTCATGGCATAACTGGCTTCCCCGTCAAATAATCGTCTTGTCTTTCCGCCGCCGGACAGCCAGGTTGTCAGTGTGCTGTCCCACTCTTTATTGAAAATATTCCACATATAATCATTGGAAGAAACCAGATCATCCATGGTCATTTTTTTCATTTTTGAGGGGTCATGGGATGAGTAAATAATACAGTCCCCTTTCATAGCTGTCAGACTGTAACTGTTATAGTATTCACTGATCTTTGTCTCTTTCCCGTCCCGGTAAGAATAGAGAACCAGATTATCTTCCGGCTTTTGATTCTTCAGGCTGTCCCGGATGTTTTTCCTCTTAGACCAGGCCTGCCATTCCGTGTAATCCTCCAGAATATTCGGCTGAGTCTTATCCTGCTCCTTATAGGGATCATCCACCAGATCGGAGAAATTTAAGCTGTTATTGTCACCTTTTTTTACATAAAAAATGGTTCCTTTCTGGTCAATTGTGTATTCTCCCGTTACATTATCAACGATCCTGTCCGGATCTTTCCCCCATTTTTTATAGTACAGTACATTATCCCTGACTGCCAGGATGCTTCCCTCCTCAGCCTTGTCACTATACTGTTCACGGTAGGAGGAAATGCCGGAGAAAAGAATCTCCTTTTCAGCAGAAAATGAATTTTTAATGGTGCACAGATCAAAAGTCTCCCCTATATCATCATCATTTTTCTCTACATTCTCCTTAAAAACCATGTAATCCTTTTTGAGATAATAGGGAACATCCTCTGCATTCTCGGAAATCTGTCTGCTATCCTCTTCATTGATCATAAAGAGTTTGCCCTCATCGGTTATGTAATATACGACCTCACCATAGACCGAATGCTTTTTTACATTCTCCGCAATGATTTCCGGCTCACTTTCTTCATGGGCCTTTCTCCTCATCAGCGTGTAGGTTAACTCCCATGCTTCTTCTTCCCCGATAATATCCTGACCATAATACAGATACTTATAGTCTGAACTGTATGTCATCAAAGAGCAGGCAGACCGGTATTTGTTCCGGAATTCTTCCTTATAGTCACCAAGAATCACAGGGTCTTTGTCCAGATCGTTAAGATCCTTCTCCATGAGTTTGCCGTCCTTGACATAGGCCAGATAAGATTCTTTATCCTTTTTGCCGGGATTTTTCAGGATCATGAAGCCGACGGCTGCCAGCAATACAAGGGCAATGGCAGCTGCCGCCACGATAAGCCCTTTCTTTTTTCCCTTTGCCGGGGGCAGGTCTCTTTCCATAGTTGGCCCGACAGGAACAGGACCGGATTCCCGATCTTTTCTTTGCGTCCCTTTGTTGTCGTAGTCCTGTCTCTCCTTATAGGGAACCGCCCCGGGCTCCTGGTTTCTGCCGTATTTGACTTCTCCCCTTTCGGGATGCTTGTCTTCACGGGTGTCTTTCATGGGCTGCTGGGTTCCGCAATATCCGCAAAATCTGGCACCATCCGGCAGGTCTCTGCCGCATTTCACACATTTCATAGGCCCTCTCCTCTCAGATGCTTTTATCAAACAATAATTGACCTATCAGTCTTCATCTACTTCAAATTTGTATCCCATACCCCAGATGGTTTTGATGTATTTTCCTTTGTCTCCCATCTTGCTCCGAAGCTTTTTCACATGGGTATCAATGGTTCTGGCATCTCCGAAATAGTCGTAATTCCAGACATTGTTGAGGATCTTCTCCCTGGAGAGAGCCACTCCCTGATTCATGACAAAGTAGGTCAGGAGCTCAAACTCCTTAAAGCTTAAATTGATGACCTTCTCGTCAATCTTCACCTCATGGGCTTCCAGATTGATCCGGATTCCGCCGGCCTCCAGGATGGTCTCCTCATCAAAGGAATTACTTCGGCGCAGAATGGCTTCCACCCGGGCCACCAGAATCTTTGGGGAGAAGGGTTTGGATATGTATTCATCCACACCAAGGTCGAAACCTACCAGCTCGTCACTTTCCTCTCCCTTGGCCGTCAGCATTATAATGGGCACTTTGGAATGCTGGCGGATCTCCTTGACGACTTCAAAGCCGTCAATCTTGGGCATCATCACATCGCAGATGATCAGGCTGATATTTTTGTCGGCATAGAAGTGATCCAGGGCTTCTTCCCCGTCCGCAGCCTCGATGACTTCGTATCCTTTTTTTCGAAGGAAATCTTTCACCAGCTTGCGCATACGGCTCTCGTCGTCCACTACCATGATTTTTATCTTATCCATATAGTCTCGCTTTCTTTCAATCTCTGAATTCTGCGTTCTCAAATCAGTCTTTTTTGAAATGGCCTGATCAGATAGAATCCAGTGCCTGCTCCAGGTCACGAATCAGGTCACCGGCATCCTCCAGTCCGCAGGAATAGCGGATCAGATCCGGCTTTACACCACAGGCGATCAGCTCTTCGTCACTCATCTGCCGGTGGGTAGCGCTGGCCGGATGGAGACAGCAGGTTCTGGAATCTGCCACGTGAGTCTCGATCGAACCCAGTTTCAGGTGGGCCATGAACTTCTCCGCGGCCTTTCTTCCGCCTTTGACGCCGAAGCTGACCACGCCGCAGGAACCATTGGGAAGATATTTCTCAGCCAGTTGGTGGTACTTGTCTCCCTCCAGTCCACAGTAATTTACATAGGTTACTTTGTCATGATCCCGAAGGAACCGTGCTACTGCAAGACCGTTATCACAGTGACGTTTCATCCGGACATGGAGACTTTCCAGTCCCAGATTCACATAGTAGGCATTCTGAGGCGACTGAATGGATCCGAAGTCCCTCATAAGCTGTGCCGTTGCCTTGGTGATAAAGGCTCCTCCAAGACCGAAACGCTCTGTATAGACCACACCGTGATAACTCTCATCCGGTGTGCACAGACCCGAGAAACGCTCCGGATATTTTGTCCAGTCAAACTTGCCGCTGTCGACGATGCATCCGCCTACGCCGGAACCGTGCCCGTCCATGTACTTGGTGGTGGAATGGGTGACAATATCTGCTCCCCACTCGAAGGGACGACAGTTGACCGGTGTGGCAAAAGTATTATCAACAATCAGCGGAACACCGTGTGCATGTGCTGCCTTGGCAAACCTCTCAATATCCAGAACAGTCAATGCCGGATTTGCAATGGTCTCGCCAAATACTGCCTTGGTATTCGGGCGGAAGGCTGCGTTAAGCTCCTCATCACTACAGTCAGGGTCCACAAAGGTAAAATCGATTCCCATCCTTTTCATGGTAACGGAAAACAGGTTAAAGGTTCCTCCGTAAATGGATGAAGAAGATACCACATGGTCGCCGCAGGAGGCGATATTAAACACAGAGTAGAAGGATGCAGCCTGGCCGGAAGAAGTGAGCATAGCTGCAGTGCCGCCCTCCAGCTCACAGATCTTTTTGGCAACGAGATCGTTGGTGGGATTCTGCAGCCTGGTGTAGAAATATCCTTCTTCCTCCAGATCAAACAGCCGTCCCATGGCCTCGCTGGATTCATAATTAAATGTGGTGCTCTGGATAATGGGAACCTGTCTTGGTTCTCCATTCCCCGGAACGTATCCTCCCTGTACACAGATTGTATCCAAAGACTTCTTTGTCATTTTCTAAACCTCCTATGGTGATTCTTTACTATAAACACTGATCTGCCGGAAATGTCCGGTTCTTATCATAATATACAAAAAACTCCCAGTCATTCTTCTTCACACGATACACCCTGTCAAAGACCGGATAGCAGATCTGGTCGGACAGGTCTTCCATCTGCTCTCTGTAAAAGTCATCGTGTGCCTGATGATCTTCATCATCATATATGGTAAAAGCATGCGAATAGCGGCTTCTTACAGCGGTTTCTTCCGCCAGAAGGCCTTTTGCATGATAATACTTGGCAAAATTGTAGATCAAAAATAATCTGGACATGGGTCCGTAAACGGTTCCGTCAGCCAGCATAATCTTTTTGGGGGCCAGCCCGTCCCCTGCAAAAAGATCCTCGCCAATCAGGTCAAGCTGTCTTTGTCCCTCTTCGGGATCACCTGCCATCAGGGCACATACTGCCTGATAGGCTCTCCTGACATGAATGTAGGGGAGATCATGAGGCAGATGAATGTAACAGTGATCGATCATCTGCTCATTCCAGTGCATATAATCTTCCAGAAGACCTTCTCTGTCTTCCAACGATTGGGGATCCGTCACGTATCCCCAGAGAAAATCCAGCAGATTCTGATAGGAAGCAGCGTCCCTCTCATCATAATGCAGTCTTTTCAGACAGGTCTCATACTGGTCCCGTCTGAAAGACTCTTCCAGTCTAAAATCTTTCATATTCTCTATCTTTCTAAAAATACATAAGGAATCCGGCGAAGACGGCTGCCTTCGCCGGAAAGTCTGTCATTTCAAACATCCGACCGGCATCTCAGGAATCCCGGGATCCCATCTCATGCAGCAAACGGATACTGTCCTTTTCCATCAGCAGCTTCCCGTGTTCGGAATAAAAGTACCGGTCCAGATTCTGGTTGGAACACACGGCACCATACTCCTCTGCCATAAGAACGACGGATGCGGCTTCGCTGCCGCTTATGTTCTCCGGGAAGGATACCAGAAGCACGTACTGGTCTCCATACCGATACAGGGAGGAGGGCAGAAACATGCGGCGGTCAAGCAGAGTGCAGAATCGGACTACCTGATCCATACTCGAAAAAACCATCTTCTGGGAAGGATATCTGTCAGCTTCCATCCCCGGCTTCTTCTTTTTTCTTCCCTTTTTCGATCCCGTCTCTTTTTCCGGACTTCTCAGTGTCTTTGGAAATTCAAAGGGTATCTCCTGGTCTTCGTCCTCCACATTTCCCATACAGATGTCGTGGAGATCTTTGGCCAGATCCCGGAAAGCTTCTTCCTTCTCGGAGCCGGTCATGGTGTAGATCCGGTCGATCCGGTCCCTGGTGATTTTCTTCGTCAGAGCATCCGTCATCAGGGAAATCTGATCCAGATCACGGTTGATAATATCATCCGTAAAAGTACAGCTGATGGTAATCAGGAACTGATCAGCAGGAAGGGCTCTTGTGAAATAGGTCTGGATGCCATTATCCGTATTCCAGCTCAGATAATCCTTGGAGTGCCTGACGATGGCATTCAGAAATTCATCCATGAGAACCACATCTTCGGAAAGAGTGTCCATATCATAACCCATCTGTCCGATCTCATCGCGGTTGATCAGGCATCGAATCGTCTCATCATCGATCTTCCAAAATAACATGACATCCCTCCTCTCTGGTTTCAGTGCTGATTATATTTTACATCAGGTATGTGACAAAAAAATGAACGATTACTGAATTTGTTCTATGGCTTTATTGATATTCTCCAGCAGCTTGCGGTTCTCCGGTTTCACGGCAGCACCGTAATGCTGGCCGGCGAAACGGTCCCCTAAAATAATAGTGCTGTTGTCCACATAGCCTTTCAGAATACTGACATCCACGCTCATGGCGTCCACTTCCTTCTTCTTCAGTGCCTTGAACATGGCCTCATAGCCGTTATATTCATTAAATCTGGGAGACACCTTGATGGTGTTCATACTGTCGATATATTCTAACATGTCATGTCTGGTGGTAGAGTTCCTGGCCACGGCGATAATCTTCCCGTCAAGGTCTGCAAGAGACCGGATATCACTGGTGCCCAGAGAATTATTATCTTTGCCGCTGTAGCGGACCATCAGACCGATATACTCTGTATAATAGCTGTCGGACAGAGCAAATTCTTTTGCCCTTTCCTCCGTGATGGTATAGGTGGCGATCATACAGTCGATCTCTCCGTCCCTGAGCTTATCCTCACGGTCTGCCACTGTCACGCCCACAAAATGGACCAGTTCTTTTTCCTTGGCTTCTCCTATATCAACACCAAAGATATCGGCAGCCGTCTGCCAGGCAAGTTCTACCTCAAGACCGGACCAGGTATCCGTCTTTTTATCGTAGAGACCCAGATCCGGAACATCCATCTTACACCCTGCGATCAGATAACCTCTGTCACGAATGTCATCCACAAAAGATTCATTCACCTCAACATTGGCAAATGCTTCCGTCTTCCCCTCCGGGGAATCCGATCCGCCCTTCTGACATCCGGTCAGGATCATAGAGGAAAGCAGTCCGCAGACAGCCAGAAAAACAAACAGTCTTCTGATCTTAAGATTCTTCATTTAAAACCTCCATATTGTTAAACAGCTCCACATCCAGCTCCTTGTTCTGGAAAGCGACAATGGAAGTACAGATGGCATCACCCGTAATATTTACGGCGGTACGGAGCATATCCAGGATACGGTCAATACCCATGATCAGGGCGATCGCCTCCACCGGAATACCTACCGAAGCAAATACCATGGACAGAGTGACCAGACCAACGGAAGGAATACCTGCGGTTCCAATGGAAGCCAGGGTCGCTGTGGCGATAACGGTCAGGTAGCCTTTGATACCAAGATTCATTCCGTAAGCCTGGGCAGCAAATACAACAGCAACACCCTGCATGATGGATGTACCATCCATATTGATGGTAGCTCCCAGAGGAATAGTAAAGGAAGCGATCTTTCTGGAGACACCGATTTTCTCCTCCAGTGTGTCGATATTCAGAGGGATCGTCGCATTCGATGTCGATGTGGAAAAGGCAAAAGCCATAACCGGGAAGAACTTCCTGAGGAACTTGGCCGGATTGAGTCTTGTGAAAATAAAGAACAGAATCATGTAGACGCCGAAGCACTGAAGGCCCAGTCCGATCACTACGCTGATCATGTACTTTAAGAGTGGAAGCATGGCATCAAATCCCAGATTGGAAAATGTCCTGGCGATCATACAGAAGACACCGATGGGCGCGAGGGCCATAACAAGGTTGGTCATCTCCATCATCAGGTCATTCAACTGACTCACAAGGTTGAACACCAGGTTGGCGCGCTCACCCATCTTAGCCAGCAGGATACCGACGACCAGGGCAAAGAGGATGACCTGAAGCATGACGCCGTCGGCCAGTGCACCGATGGGATTCTCCGGGATGATATTCAGGATGGTATCCACCATGGAGGTAGACTCTGCAACCGTCACTTCCCCTTTCTGGATGGATGACATATCCAGTCCAATACCGGGACGGATGATATTGGCTACAGTGATGGCCACTGTTACCGCAAAGGCTGTTGTGCAGAGATAGAAAATTATTGTCTTTCCACCTACTTTACCAAGGGACTTGGTATCTCCGATGGCAGCGGAGCCGCAGACCAGGGAGCAGAATACCAACGGAACAACAAGCATCTTCATCAGACGGATAAATCCGTTACCAATGACATAAAAGATACCTTCCACAAAAATCGTATCCCTGACATAACTATGAGGAATAATAATATTAAAGATGATACCCACGATCAGACCGGCGATCAGGCCGATGAATATCTTCGTGGTCAATCCCATTTTTTCTCGTTTCTTTTTCTCAGCCATTAGTTCCTCCCCTTCTCTCTCTCAACATACTCTTTCATGGCGTCCTGCCAGTTGGGCATCTTATAAATTCCGGTCATGTCGAGCATCAGGTTCTCCAGCAGGGTAGATGTGGTTGCTCCGTCTCCCATAGTATGAGAGCCCTTACACAACTTGGGATCATATCCGTTGTATTCCAGAATCGCGCAGGCATAGTCTTTTCTTGTACAGGCTCCTTCACAGGATACATGGAAGAGTCCGAACTCATTCTTATCCAGCACTTCACGGAGGAAACGAACGATCTCCAGGGTGCTGGTAGGAGTGCTGACCCGGTCGATGGGACACTCAAACTCCTGATTATTCTTTCCGTATTCCAGAACTCTATGATAAAAATCCTGGTATTCCGGCAGACTGCCTTTTCTCATGCCGTAGACCCAGGAGCTTCGAACCACCAGATGCTTGGGATTCATTTCCCTGACCAGATTCTCCCCAGCCAGCTTACTCTTTCCGAATACAGTAGTGGGGGTAGGAACATCGAACTCGTTCTTTGCGTAGTTATTCTCTCCGCTGAAAACATCATCGGATGACATGTGGATAATCGTAGCATTCTTTCTTCTGGTGGCAACCGCCAGATTGCGGGCTCCCAGAGCGTTGACACGAAAAGCTTCCAGCCGGTGTTTCTCACAGTACTCCTGATCCGAGATACTGGCACAGTTGATCAGCAGATCCACATTGTAAATGTCAGCTGCCCGGTTCACCTCTTCCAGGTTCGTAATATCAACATCCCGGTCTGTGGCAATGACTTTATACTTTTTATTCTTCTTCAGGATAGCCAAAAGCTCTGACCCCATTCTTCCCTCACTTCCGGTTATCCAGATTGATTCTCTAAGCATTAATATTCCTCCCTCCTTCTCGTGCATTTTTTAGCTATATTTACCGATATTATATCATTCTACCCTTTTCTACTCAAGATAATTACTGCAATTCTGTTTATTTTATTAGATAAGTTGTCCTTTATCATTTCTTCTGTTTATGGTATAATCCATTTGTTTTTACTCATGAAATAACAGGAGGTCATCCTTTGAAAAGAATACTATTGGTAACAGCAATAATATTAACTGCAGCAATCATACAGCCGACTTTCACGGCTCAGGCTTACGAACATGCCTACGACAGAGAGACTGATTTTATCTATGTCTGTTCAAGACATGGCATGACGGTATATGACAGTCCGGGAGGAAGTGTGACAGGTTTCATCCCTGATTTTGAAGGGGCGGTGGCCATCGGTGAAGACGGCGGCTGGTATGAAGTAAAATACCGTCTGAAAAGAAAGACCCATTACGGCTGGGTTACCAAGGATGAGTTCAACGGAAGCGGTCTGGAATATGACGGACGGGACAAACAGGTTCTGGCGGACGGAAGATACCGGGTTATCATGATGACATCCCAGCCGGATCACAAGAATCTTTTCGGCCAGAATCAGCCGGGTGAGAAAGTGTTCTTTAAT
>CACXGS010000206.1 GCA_902767195.1 uncultured Lachnospiraceae bacterium
AGAACCCAGATATTTGAAGGTGGTGTGGGGTATTGGATACAAGATTGAAAAAATCGCGCCTGTACTCAACTAAATTAAAAGCTCTCGCTGTCATAGCCATTATTCTTTGCGCAGTACTCATTTGCCGCGGAATGTTAAACATTATCGAAAACAGCAGCATTTGGGGCGGTTTTACGTACGAATACAGCGACTATACAGATACGAGAGAATATAAGAATATATTAAGCCAGTATATATATGATACTGTAAACACAAAGCTTTTATATATTGATGAAGACAACATACGCTCAGGCGCCGCTTTGGACAAAGAAATCGTTTTATCCGGATTTTTCTCCCAGTATTCAATACCAAATGATGATCAGTGGAAGCTGGCAGAGCTTATAGACAGGTATAACACAGATGTCTATACTTATCTAAGAGGATATGACGAACTGGATATTAATGATGAGATGGAGAAATATGAAAAATATATCTCCGATTATGATTCTTACAAAATGTATGCCATAAATGCTCAGCTTAACGACTATAAACTGGCTAACCTGAGACTGGCAAAATATAAAAATATCGGATATTATCTTCAGGCAGACAGCCGTGCCGATGATGGCAACAGCGCTGATTTTGAACGTAAAGATTATTTCAATACCAGTCTGGAAAAAATAATATCCCAGGACAAATACACGGTAATTGACGGATCATATATAAACGGAATATATATACAGACCATAGGCTATTCCTTCAACAATTATGCCGGCAGCGCCGAATCCATACTTGAGGATAAGGGTTATACCCTTTATGCAGGAGCAATTCTTCCTCTTGAATATGAGGACGAGCTCTCTGAAAACTGGGCAAACTTTGATGCCAAAAAAGCGGATCTGCCTGTTGTGCTTGTTGAAGTAATTATCGGATTTGCTGTAATAATAGCTCTTTTCGCATATCTTGCCATAACGGCCGGACAAACAGAAAAGGGCGGAGAGGTTGTATTAAAAAGAATCGACAATATTTTTGCCGATGTGCAGACTCTGATAGTTATTTTTGCGATCGTTATGTCCGTATCCATCGGACTGTTCATGATAGGCGAGCTGAACAGCAACTACGCAGGCGGATTCACATGGATAGCTTTCACAGCCAAGGTAGTTTTATATATTCTGGTTATAATCGATATGATAATCCTTATGTCTTATACGGTTTCCATTTCCAGACTTGTAAAAGCAAGAAAGCTTGTGGAAAAATCTCTTGTTGCTGAAATCGGAAGGAAGCTTGCCGGTGCCATAACCAGAAGGTCTTTAAAAGGCTGGATCGTCCTTTGTATGTGCCTTTACTGGCTTATAAATACGTTTTTCATAACACTGATTTATAATTCAACAGGCTCAAAAACAGCTATAATTGTACTTATAATAATATTTAATGTACTTTCTATACTTTTCTGTGTCAGAGCGGTTACGACCTTATCGAAAATCATGAAGACCGTCAGGGAAATCTCCAAAGGAAACCTGAATTATAAAGCTGAGTATTCGAATGTGTCAGGAACATTCGAAGGCTTTGCCGGAGATGTTGAGCTCATGCAGGAGAGGTTCAAGGACGCAGTCAAAAATGAGCTGAAGGGCGAAAAAATGAGAATGGATCTCATAACAAATGTTTCTCATGACCTTAAAACGCCTCTGACATCAATTATAACTTATGTTGATTTGCTCAAAAACGAGAAGCCATGCACTCCAAACGCAGAAAACTATATAAATATTCTGGATGAGAAAGCAAATAAATTAAAACAGCTTATTCAGGATCTTATTGAAGCAAGCAAGCTTTCATCGGGAAATATTTCCGTTGATAAAACAAAGGTCGACTTTAAGATGCTTCTGCTTCAGGCGGCCGGAGAATGTGAGGACAGCATTGAGGACGCAAATCTTTCAATTAAATATGACATTGCTCCCGAAGATATAAAAATTTCCGCTGACGGAAAGCATATGTGGAGAATACTGGATAACCTTTTCTCAAACGCAGTGAAGTATTCAATGCCAAATACAAGAATACACATTGAGCTGAAAAATGAGGACGAATACGGTGTATTGACAATGAAGAACATATCAATAAATCCTCTTGATGTTAAGCCGGAAAATCTTACGGAAAGGTTTGTAAGAGGAGACCAGGCAAGAAGTACGGAAGGCTCCGGACTGGGACTTTCCATAGCAAAAAGCCTTGCGGAAATCCAGGGAGGAGTTTTCGAAATTGAAATCGACGGAGACGTTTTCAAAGCAATATTAAAAATGCCTTTATGGCAGGATGAATAGACAAAAACCACCTTTTAACAGGTGGTTTTTTTGTGTCTTATTTAATTTCGTAAAGGTTTTATTTCAAATATTTACCGTTTTCATCAATAATATCATCAGGTTCTCTGTCAATCACAGAATTTATATTCATGGTTTTGGGGCATTTCCACCATAATTCATATTTTATACCGGAATCATCAACTGCCGCAGCCAATACCCATTCATCAGAACTTATAGCAGACATACATCCTATGCTGTCATGATACTCAAAATGGGGTTCTTCAATAAGTGTGTATTTTCTGTTATCATAAATTATATCCATATCGCACCTCCTGTATTTTTATTTTAATTTATGTAAAAAAACTTTTCAACAGTTGCCTATAAATATTACATATATCATCAATAAGTATAAGTTATAGAATTTTAAGGGCATTTTTTACTATTTTTTGGGAATACTTTCCATGTGTATTTTAAAATTCCTAAAAATTCAACAAGCAAAGCTGATATATATAGAAATTTTTGTTATACTCAATCATTGAATGTCAAAATCAAATCCTTTATAATAAAATCGTAAATAGTTTAAACTGTGTTTAATTTAATATTTATCAAAAACAGCAAATAAGACAAGTAGTCCCTTTAAAGTTGAAAGGAATGTTTTTAATATGAATTTAATTTCATTGCTCCCATGTATTGCAGGAATCGGTCTCTTCCTTTTCGGAATGAACATACTGGGTTCATCCCTCGAAAGACTTGCCGGTTCAAAAATGCAGGTACTGCTTGAAAAACTTACAAGCAACAGAGCTAAGGGAGCTCTGTTGGGAACAGGAGTCACGGCTGTTATCCAAAGTTCTGCGGCTACAACCATTATGGTAGTCGGCCTTCTAAATGCCGGTGTATTTACACTTGCCCGCGCTGTGCCTGTAATTATGGGTGCTAATGTCGGAACTACCGTAACAGCTCAGATTCTGCGTCTTGGTGATATATCCGGCGGTGGCAGTATTATACTTACTCTTCTTAAACCATCGTCTTTCGGAACCATACTTATTGGTATAGGTGCTGTATTAACAGTATTTATAAAAAACAAAAAGAAAAACGATATAGGATATATTCTTATCGGTTTAGGTATGATATTCTTCGGAATGAGTACAATGGAAGCAACATTTGCCGGATTAAGAGATAATCAGGGATTTATTGAAGGCTTCCTCAAATTCAGCCATCCTCTTTTAGGTATGCTTTTAGGCGCCGGTCTGACAGCCCTGCTTCAAAGCTCATCTGCTTCAGTCGGAATTCTGCAGGCTCTTTCGGCTACGGGAGTAATAACATTTTCTACGGCAATTCCTATTATATTAGGACAAAATGTAGGTAAGTGTATTACTGTAATTCTGGCAAGCATAGGTTCCAAAAAGGATGCAAAAAGAGCAGTATTTATTAACGTATTCAATAATATTCTGGGAATGATAGCATTCTTTATCGTTATATATCTATTCCAGCATTTTGTTGGATTTTCCTTCTGGGAAAAAGCTGTTACAAGAGGAGATATAGCGAATTTCCACTCATTTTTCAATATAGTTACATCAGTATGTCTTCTTCCTTTTGTTAATGGACTTATTAATCTTTCTAAAAAGGCAATTAAGGATACCTATGAATCTGAGGGTGAAAAAGCTCTCGAAATGCTTGACAGCATACTTTTAAACAGTCCTAACTTAGCTGTTGAGCAGTGCAGAAAAACAGTTTTATGCATGGCGGATATAGCAATGGAAAACTATAATTTAGCCATAGGGCTTTTTGATAACTTTGACAATGCGGCAATAGAAAAGATAAATGCAAACGAAGATATGCTGGATAAATTCGAAACTTCAATCGGTAACTACATATTGAAAATTACCGGTCTGGATATTAACAGCGAAGACAATATACGCGCCAATGAAATGCTGAAAACAATAAGTGATATTGAAAGAATTGGCGATTATGCAATAAAGATATATGAAGTAGCGGAGTTCAATAAGGATAACGCATTGGACTTCTCTGAAAACGCAGGCAGCGAATTAAGGATAATGAGCGGTGCAGTAAGCGAAATCTTAACAATAACATTGGATTCCTATAAAAATGATGATCCGGATAAAGCTCTGGAAGTAGAGCCTCTGGAAGAAGTTATAGACTATATTCAGGAAAGGTTGAAGAGCAAACACATCTCAAGACTCAGAGAAGGTTTATGCAGTATAAATACCGGTATTTCCTTTATAGAAATAACTACCAATCTTGAAAGAATCGC
>CACXGS010000207.1 GCA_902767195.1 uncultured Lachnospiraceae bacterium
GGGGATAGCCTGTGTGATCTGGCCGTATCCGGCCTTGAACAGGAAGCCCCCACTTCTTAGTGAAACGAAAGTGGTGGGAGCCGTCACAATATGATAAACTGACATTTAGTGTACAAAGCGGAGAGAATTATGAATATCACGACGATTATTATCATCCTTCTGGCTATACCTGCTTTTTATCTCACTTTGAGATATAACATGCACATGTTTCAGCTGAACGGATATAAGAATAATGAACATGTAAACTGGCTGCGGAAAAATATTCGGATGCAGTGGGTCCTTGTGGCGGCTCTGCTTCTGGGGCTGCTCCGGTGTGTTGTCACATCGAAGATTCTGGATATCGTGATCATACTTTTCCTTTTACTGATCATCACTGTCTACCGGGCCATGAAGAATATGACCACTAAGAAGAAGCTGGTCTACACACCCCGTGTGAAGAGGATGATCACGACGATTCTCGTTCTTACGGCACTGCTGGTTTTCCTTGCAGTGATCCTTGGGGGTGTCGCAATCCTGCCCGGCATCTGTATGGTTCTGATCGGTTGTCACATTTTTACGGACATTGTGGCAAACACCGTTAACAAGCCCATAGAACAGTCAGTGAATAATTATTATATCAATGATGCTAAGAAAAAGATCCGGGAAGTGCCCCATCTGAAGATTATCGGTGTCACCGGTAGCTATGGCAAGACCAGTGTCAAGTTCTATCTGAAGACTTTGCTGCAGAGCAAATACAATGTCCTGGTCACTCCTGAGAGTTATAATACACCCATGGGTGTTGTCAGGACCATCCGGGAGTCCCTGACTTCCATGCATGAGATTTTTGTGTGCGAGATGGGAGCCAGACATGTGGGAGATATCAAAGAGATCTGTGACATTGTCCATCCGGATCATGGTATGATTACTTCCATCGGGCCCCAGCATCTTGAAACATTTTTTAATATGGACAATATCAAGAACACCAAGTTCGAGCTGGCGGATGCTCTGCCGGATGACGGTCTCCTTTTCCTGAACGGGGATAATGAATTCATTCAGGAGAAAGCCGGTGAATACAAGAATAAAGTATTCTACTATTCAGAGCAGTCCGGAGAAGGTTACTGTGCTTCCGATATAACCGTTTCCCGGCTGGGCACGGATTTTACGGTTACCTCCCCGGAGGGTGAGACGGAACGTTTTCAGATGAAACTGATCGGACAGCATAATGTCATCAATGTTATGGGAGCCATTGCTGTTGCCAACCGGTTTGGGATTCCGCTGAAGGATTTAAAGATTCCGGTAAGGAAGATTCAGGCCGTAGAGCACAGGATGCAGATCCGGGAACACGGACTGGTGACCATTATCGATGACGCCTACAATTCCAACCCCATCGGCTCAAAGGCAGCTGTGGAGACTCTGGCCATGTTTGACGGGATCAAGATTCTGATCACACCGGGCATGGTGGAACTTGGGGATAAAGAAGAGGAATACAACTATAAGTTCGGTACCTATGCGGCAGCATGCTGTGACTATATACTTCTGGTGGGGAAGAAGCATACCGAGCCCATCCTGAAAGGGGCACTGGATTCCGGCTTCCCTCAGGATAAATGCATGGTATTTAACAAGCTGGAAGAAGCGATAGCCCAGGCTTACTCTATCAAGGGAGCCGGACATAAGTATATCCTGCTTGAAAATGATTTGCCGGATAATTACTAGGAGGAAATATAATATGAAAACAAGAGTTGCTATGATTTTCGGAGGAAAAAGTGTGGAACATGAGGTGTCCGTCATCTCGGGAATCCAGGCTTTTCTGCATATGGACACAGAAAAATACGATGTGATACCGGTCTATATGACCAAGGACAATGAAATGTACATCGGGGATAAGATCGGGGATATTGAGTCCTACAAGAACATCCCGGAATTACTTAAGGCATCCCAGAGGGTGATCATGGTTAATGAGGGAAAGAAAGTGCAGCTGATTTCCTATCCTCTGAAGAAGTTCGGTAAGAACACGACAGTGGATATTGATATTGCTTTCCCGGTGGTACACGGTACTAACGTGGAGGACGGCGCTTTCCAGGGATATTTAAAGACAATCGGCATTCCTTTTGTAGGTTGTGATGTTACTTCCTCCGCCGTGGGCATGGATAAGTATATTATGAAGCTGATCCTGAAAGAGGCCAATGTACCGGTGCTGGATGCCATTCTCTTTACCCAGGGAGATTATACAGACATGGACGGCATTGTAAGTAAAGTGGAAGATACTTTCGGATATCCCGTGATTGTCAAGCCGGTGAACCTTGGATCCAGTGTTGGTATCAATGTAGCCAGGAACCAGGTGGAGCTGATCAATGCTATTGACAGTGCCTTCCTTTATGCTACTAAGGTCATGGTGGAGCATGCCATTACCCAGCTTCGTGAGATCAACTGCTCGGTGCTGGGTGATGAGAACGAAGCGGTGGCTTCAGAGTGCGAAGAACCATTACACACCGACGAGATTTTAAGCTATGAGGACAAATATGTGTCGAATGCCAAGGGATCAGGGTCCAAGGGTATGGCTTCCGTCTCCAGGATCATTCCGGCCAAGCTGACACCGGAGTTCAGGGAGGAAGTGAGAGAGCTGGCAGTGAAGTCCTTTAAGGCCCTGGGATGCAGCGGTGTTTCCAGAATTGATTTCATGATTGATGAGGAGACCGGAAAGCTCTACTTTAACGAGATTAACACCATCCCCGGCTCTCTGGCTTTCTATCTCTGGGAACCGATTGGCACTGATTATACGACCCTTCTGGATAAGATGATCCAGATCGCCTTAAAGAGAGCCCGGGATGAGGCTAACCTGGTATTTACTTTTGATACCAACATTCTGAACGCTTCCAGCTTCAGCGGATCCAAGGGATCCAAATTATAAGAGTCAATAAAAGAATTACACTGTTTTCGTCCTCTTATGAAGGATCATAAGGGGGCGATATCATGTTAGAAAAGGAGATATTATGGAATATAAAGCAATCATTGCCGTGGACGCCATGGGTGGAGATTACGCTCCTGCCCAGATCGTGAAAGGTGCTGTGGAAGCAATCAATGAGCGGTATGATATCAAGGTTCGTCTCTTTGGAGATGAGAAAAAGGTTAAAAATGAATTGGCCAAATACCAGTATAATCCCAGTCAGATCGAAGTGACTCATACGACGCAGGTCATTACTCCGGATGAGGCTCCGGTATCTTCTGTCCGCCAGAAGAAAGATTCATCCCTGATCCGGGCCATCCAGTCTGTTAAAGACGGAGAATGTGACGCCGTGGTTTCCGGAGGAAGTTCCGGTGCTGTTCTGGTGGGCGGTCAGATTCTGGTCGGCAAGAACCGGGGCGTCAAGCGTGCACCTTTAGCACCCCTGATTCCTACAGAGAAGGGCGTGGCTCTCCTGATCGATTGCGGAGCCAATGTGGATGCCCGTCCCGAACATCTGCTGCAGTTTGCCCAGATGGGTTCTATCTATATGGAGCATGTAGTTGGTATTAAGAAACCCAGGGTAGCCCTGGTCAATATCGGTGAGGAAGAGGAGAAAGGAAATGCCCTGGTCAAGGCTACGTTCCCCCTTCTGAAAGAGTGTGAGAACATTAATTTTGTCGGAAATATCGAGGCCAGAGATCTCTTTAAAGGGGATGTGGATGTTATCGTGACAGAAGCCTTTGTGGGAAATGTCATTCTTAAGCTGACAGAAGGCCTGGCAGCAACTCTGATCGGTCAGATCAAAGAGGGCATCATGTCCTCCACCAGAGGAAAGATAGGCGGCATGCTGGTGAAGCCTGCCCTGAAAGACACATTAAAGAAATTCGATGCTTCGGAATACGGCGGAGCTCCTCTCCTTGGACTGAAGGGTCTTGTGGTGAAGATTCATGGCAATTCCAAAGCTGGAGAAACCAAACATGCCATTTTCCAGTGTGTCACATTTAAGGAAGAGAATATTAATGAAAAGATTCGTGAGAATCTGACAGTTCCCAAATCCCCTCAGAAGAACAGGGAGGTCAAGTAGGATGAGAGCAGCCGGACATTTGACAGATCTGCAGAAAGAGATCCAGTATACTTTTTCTGACAGAAGGCTCCTTGAAGTGGCCCTGACTCACAGCTCCTATGCCAATGAGCAAAAAGGGCGGAACAGGGCCAACAACGAGCGTATAGAATACCTGGGAGACGCGGTGCTGGAGCTGGTAGTGTCGGATTATATCTACCGCAGGTATCCCGAATACTCCGAGGGAAAAATGACCAAGCTCCGGTCCAGCCTGGTCTGTGAATATACTCTTGCGATCTGCGCCAGGGATATCAGCCTGGGTGAATATCTGAGATTGAGCAAGGGGGAGGATATCACCGGGGGAAGGGAGAGGGACTCCATCCTCGCCGATGCTTTTGAAGCCCTGATTGGCGCTATTTATCTTGATGGCGGCATCAAGGAAGCCTCTGCCTTCATTAAGCGCCATCTGCTGAACGATGTCGAGGATAAGTCTCTTTTTTATGATGCCAAGACGATTCTTCAGGAGATGGTCCAGGCCGGAGCAGGGAGTCATTTAAGTTATCGTCTCATCGGAGAATCCGGACCGGATCACAACAAGGAGTTCTCTGTTGTTTCCGTGATAGACGGGAAGGATTACGCAAAAGGCGTGGGAAAGACAAAAAAGAGCGCCGAACAGATCGCCGCTTATCAGACGATTCTGATGCTCAGGGAACACAGGGATTAATCATATGGTCTTAAAATACATCGAAATAAATGGATTTAAATCCTTTGCCAACAAAATAAGATTTGAATTTCCCAACGGTATTACGGGAATCGTCGGCCCCAACGGCAGCGGAAAGAGCAACATCGGGGATGCTGTGAGATGGGTTCTGGGAGAACAGAGCGCCAAACAGCTTCGTGGAGCCCGCATGGAGGATGTTATTTTTTCCGGTACCGAGACGAGAAAACCAATGGGGTATGCTTATGTATCGATCACTTTCGATAATAGCGGCCATACCATTCCCATCGACTTTGAGGAAGTGGTGGTCGCCAGACGGGTATACCGTTCCGGTGAGAGCGAGTATCTGCTGAACGGTTCGGTCTGCCGCAGGAAGGATATTGTCAGCCTCTTTTATGACACCGGAATCGGCAAAGAAGGCTATTCGATCATTGGACAGGGACAGGTTGAGAAGATCTTAAGCGGTAAGATTGAGGACAGCCGGGAGCTCTTCGACGAGGCGGCAGGCATTGCCAAATATAAGAAGAACCGGGCTGTGGCTCAGAAGTCCCTGGACCAGGAAAGACAGAACCTTGAGAGAGTGACAGATATTCTCAACGAACTGGAACAAAGGGTCGGACCTCTGGAGAGGCAGGCCAAAAAAGCCAGAGAATACCTGAAACTGAGAGACCGGGAAAAGAATCTGGATATCCATCTCTTCCTGTATGATCATGACCGGATACAGGCAGATCTTCAGGAACATGAGAAAAATGCAGCCATCGTCACGGAAGATTTAAGGAAAACCAGAGATCATTACGAAGAGATCAAAGGGAAGAATAACGAGCTTTCCGATCAGATCGACCAGCTGGACCAGACCATTGAGAAAGCGGAAGAAGGCCGGGAAGCATTAAGATCCGGGAAAGAAGAGAAAGAGGGACAGATCCTGGTCCTGGATAATCAGCGAGATACCAATGAACAGATGGCTTCTCACTATCTGGAGATTGCTGACCAGTCCGAAAAGGAGAGGGATGAGAAAAAAGAGATCCTCTCCAAACAGGAAGCCCAGATTCGCTCAGAGAAAGAGACTCTCGCAGAAATTACAGAGAGTCTTAAAGAGATTGAGACAGAACTTCTGGAAAAGGTGGAGATTCGAAATAACAAGGAAGCCCGTGTTCTTGTCCGCAGCCAGGAGATGATGGATCTGATCAGTGAGCATACGGACATGAAAGAGCAGATGTCCCGCTTCAAGACTCTCGAAGAACAGGTCCGGATCCGTAATGCGGAATACAACAGCCGCTTCCTGTCTGCCAGAAGTGAGAAAAAGAAAAATGAACAGGATGTTGCTGATCTGAAAGATCAGATTACAGCGGCCCAGGAGTCAGCCGACCTTGCCGGGAAGGAAAAAGAACGGATTGCCGCTCTGGAAGAGGCCAAATATCTCGAGCGCAAACAGTGTGAAGAGACGGTCAGAGACCTCAATCAGGAATTTCTCCGCCAGAGATCCAGGCATGAAGCTCTTTCCTCCATGTCAGAACGATATGAAGGATATAACAGAGCCAGCCGCTACATCATGGAGCAGAAGGCTTCCAACCCCGAAATTATCGGCGTAGTGGCGGATATCATCACTCTGGACAAAGAATATGAGACTGCCATAGAGATTGCTCTGGGCAGTGCTCTCCAGAATATTGTCACAGAAAACAACCGAATCGCCCGGAAGATGATTGAAGAGCTGAAGAGCAATCGTCTGGGCAGAGCCACCTTCCTTCCCCTGACGGATATCCGCCGAAGGAATATTTCATTTTCCCCTTCTATCCTGGAGGATGAGGGTGTGATCGGTGTGGCCTCCAGCCTGGTGAAGGTCGAGGACCGCTATCGGGCTTTGATGGAATCCCTTCTTGGAAGGACGATCGTTGTGGATACCGTGGAGAATGCCCTGATGATCGCCCGGAAGAATAATTTTAATCTGCGTCTGGTGACACTGGACGGAGAGCTGCTCAATCCCGGCGGATCCATCACCGGCGGCGCCTACAAAAAGAACAGCAACCTGCTGGGAAGACGCCGGGAGGTGGAGGAAAGTAAAAATATAATGAACCGCAGCCTGGAGGAATACAGGAAAAAGAGCCAGGATCTGGAACAAATCAAGACAGACCACCGGGCCCTGAAGGCAAGCCTGGAAGAGGCAGGAACGATCCTTGATCAAAAAGAACTGGATCTCCATGACCTGAAGAACCGGCTTCCCCTTTTAACAGAGCAGGGGCAGGAACTTGACAGGGAACTTTCCTCCCTTCAGAAAGAGAGAGATATCCTGGAAGAACAGCTGAAAGAAATCAGCGTCCAGATCGAGGAACTCTCCAGGACCCAGGAGGACAGCGAGGCCATCCACGAGGAGAAGAACATCAGTATCCGTGATCTCAATGAAGAACTTGACCAGATCAACAAGGAGATCGAAGAACTGGAAAATGTAAAACAGGAAAAGACCATGGCCCTGTCTGCATGTGAACAGCAGATCAGTTTCCTGACTTCCGACTGTGAAAGACTTCGCCAGGACATTTTACGGTGTGAAAATAATATTACCGAAAACAAAAAAGAAGCAGATACACTGAAAGAAGCCAACCAGGAGATTGCCGGGGAGATCGAAAGACTGACCGCCAAAGCCCGCCAGCTGGAGGACAGGCTTGCTGCCATTCAGGATGATCTTCGACAGAAGAAACAGACCCGGGCAGACTACGGGAAGAAACAGAGACTCCTGATCAGTGACATGGAAGATGAAAATGAGCGTCTGCTGAACCTGGAAAAGGAAGCAACCAGACTTACCGCCAGAAAAGAGAAACTGGAGCGGGATCTGGAAACCGGGATTGACTACATGTGGGAACAGTACGAGGAGACTTACAATCACCTCCTCTCCCTCAAAGAATACGAGATCCGCCCTTCCGAAGTCAGCGGTTACCGGAAAGAGAAAAAAGAAGTTGGGCGTTCCATCAAAGATCTTGGAAATGTCAATGTCAATGCCATAGAGGAATATAAGGAAGCAGGAGAGCGATATGATTTCCTGAAGAAGCAGGTCAGTGATATAGAGGAGGCGGAAGCCCAGCTGGTGACCATGATCAACAACCTGAACCGGTCCATGAAGGCTCAGTTCAATGAACAGTTCGCCAATATCCGGACCATGTTCACCAAAGTCTTCCGGGACCTTTTTGAAGGAGGAACTGCTGACCTGGAGCTGATGGATGAGCAGGACGTCCTGGAGTGCGGAATCCGGATCATCGCTCAGCCACCGGGGAAGAAACTTCAGAATATTCTTCTTCTTTCCGGAGGAGAGCGGGCACTGACTGCCATCGCCCTTCTCTTTGCCATCCAGAATCTGAAACCGTCGCCATTCTGTCTTTTGGATGAGATTGAGGCGGCTTTAGATGATGCCAACATCTTAAGGTTTTCCAGATACCTGAAGGAGCTGGCCAAAGATACCCAGTTCATTGTAATCACTCACCGGAAGGGGACCATGAATGCCATGGATTCCCTCTATGGTATCACCATGCAGGAGAAGGGGATATCTACCCTGATCTCGGTGGATCTTATTGATAAAGATTTGAAATAATGTGACAAACCTGTAATTGTCGTACAGATAGCATGAAAGGATGACATATGGAAGAGAAAAAAGGTTTTTTCAGTCGGCTAGTCAGCGGACTGACCAAAACAAGAAGAAACATTGCCAGAGGTCTCAGTTCCATCTTCAGCGGCTTTTCAAAGATTGATGACGAATTCTATGAGGAGCTGGAAGAGGTCCTGATTATGGGAGACCTCGGCGTAGATACCACGATGAATATTATTGAGGACCTTCAGGAGAAGGTGGATGAACAGGGAATCAAGGAGCCGGAAGAGTGCCGCCAGCTGCTGATTGATATCATTAAGGAACAGATGGCGGTGGACGAGACGGCCTACGATTATGAGACCAGGAAATCAGTTGTTCTGGTAATTGGTGTTAATGGTGTCGGCAAGACTACCACCATCGGAAAGCTGGCTTCTCAGTTGAAAGGTCAGGGAAGGAAAGTTCTTCTGGCTGCAGCGGATACCTTCCGGGCTGCCGCCATCGAGCAGCTTTCCGCCTGGGCAGACCGTGCCGGCGTGGATCTGATTGCCCATCAGGAGGGATCGGATCCGGCCGCTGTCGTTTATGACGCCTGTCAGGCAGCCAAATCCAGAGGCACTGACGTTCTGATCTGTGATACGGCAGGACGTCTTCACAATAAGAAGAACCTCATGAACGAGTTGGCCAAGATCAGCCGGGTCATTGAGAGAGAATTCCCGGAGGCTTACCTGGAGACACTGATTGTCTTAGACGGGACCACTGGTCAGAATGCCTTGGTCCAGGCCAGAACATTTAAAGAAGCAGCAGATATTTCCGGTATTGTTATCACCAAGCTTGACGGGACTGCCAAAGGCGGAATTGCCATTGCCATCCAGGCCGAGCTGGGAATACCTGTGAAATATATCGGCATCGGTGAAGGAATTGAAGATCTGCAGAAGTTTGACCCGGATGCCTTTGTCAATGCCCTGTTTGAGAAACCGGAGGATGAGGAAGATGATGAATGAACTGTCACTGGAACGTTTTGAGGAGGCTTATGAAACTGTCCAGAGGGTCATACTGCCAACAAATCTGATCCAGTCGGATTATTTTACAGAAACCACAGGAAACAAGGTTTTCCTGAAACCCGAGAACCTGCAAATGACCGGCGCCTATAAAATTCGGGGTGCTTATTACAAGATCAGCACTCTGACAGAGGAGGAGAGGAATCGTGGTATTATCGCGGCCTCTGCGGGAAATCACGCCCAGGGCGTTGCCTATGCCGCCGGAAAGTTCCGCTGTCCGGCTACTATCGTCATGCCTACCACCACTCCCCTTTTAAAGGTTAACCGGACCAGGAATCTGGGGGCAGAAGTCATCCTTTATGGTGATGTGTACGACGAGGCCTGTGAGAAAGCCCTGGAACTTGCTGATGAGAATGGCTACACTTTTGTCCATCCTTTTGATGATCTGGAGATAGCCACCGGACAGGGGTCCATCGCAATGGAGATTGTCAAGGAACTGCCCACCGTGGATATCATTTTGGTTCCCGTAGGCGGGGGCGGCCTGGCAACGGGTGTGTCTTCCCTGGCAAAAATGCTTAATCCCAAGATCCGTGTGATCGGTGTGGAACCTTCCGGTGCCAACTGCCTTCAGGAGTCCATTAAAGCAGGACATCCTGTAACACTGAGCGGAGTCAGTACCATCGCAGACGGTACGGCTGTTAAGACACCGGGGGAGAAGATTTTCCCCTATCTGATGGAGAATCTGGACGATATTATTACCATTGATGACGACGAGCTGATTGTAGCCTTTCTGGATGTGCTGGAGAATCATAAGCTCTTTGTGGAGAATTCCGGCTTGCTGACAGTGGCGGCTCTTAAGCATCTTCCGGCGGAAAATAAAAAAGTGGTGTCTATTCTGAGCGGGGGAAACATGGATATTATCACTCTGTCCTCGGTTGTCCAGAACGGTCTGATCAAACGGTCCAGAATATTTACGGTATCCGTCTATCTGCCGGATGTTCCGGGACAGCTTAACAAGGTGTCCCGTATTATTGCGGACCATAAGGGGAATGTTATCCGTCTTGAACACAATCAGTTTGTCAGTGTTAACCGGAACAATTCCGTGGAGCTGACAATTACGATGGAAGCCTTCGGACACGACCACAAGGAGGAGATTATTCACGCTCTCCGGGAGGGTGGTCTGTCCCCCGTAGAGCAGAATACCCGGGGAACATACTAAAAGAGTCATCCGGAAAGGTTTTTCCGTGTTAGGATTAACAAAAAGAATTTAAAATGTTATAATAAAAAAAACACAGGAGGTGTCAGATGGATAAAGAGAAACAAGTGAAGCCCCACGATTACAATATAGAAGACATCGGACAGGTTCAGATTGCAGACGAAGTGATCGCCGTCATCGCCAGCATTGCTGCCACAGAGGTGGAAGGAGTTGCCAAGATGTCCGGTAATATTACTGCAGAGATTGCCAGCATAGTCGGTATGAAGAGTCTTTCCAAAGGTGTGAAAGTCAGAATCGATGATGAGGATATCGACGTCGACCTGAGTCTGATCCTTGAGTATGGTGTCAGTATTCCCAAAATCAGCGCTGAAGTTCAGGAGCGGGTCAAGACTGCCATCGAGACCATGACCGGACTTAACGTGAATGATGTCAATGTCCGGATTGCCGGAATTCAGATGAGATAAGGGAGGTCATCCCTATGAAGATGACTAGAAAACAGATTAGAGAGACCCTGTTTCTCCTCCTGTTTCGATCGGAATTCCATTCCGCTCCCGAGATGAAGGAACAGACGGACCATTATTTCGAGGAGCATCCGGAGATCGAAGAGAAGGACCGGGAGTATATCGAGAACAAGCTCGGTGATATTCTTGAGAAGATGGAAGAACTGGACCGGAATATCTCGGATATTTGTCAGGGATGGAGACTGAACCGGCTGGGTAAGGCGGAATTGACACTGCTCCGTCTTTCCGTTTATGAGATTCTGGAAGATGAAGATATTCCGACGGGAGTTGCTATTAATGAAGCAGTTAGGATCGCAAAGATTTACTGTGGTGAAGATGCGGCGAAGTTTGTGAACGGGGTCCTGGCAAAGATGGCTTAAATATGATTTCCGGGAATCATTGATCAGGAGGCTGCCATGAGTAAGAGACTGGATCTGTGTCTGGTAGAACATGGCCTTGCTCCTTCGAGGGAGAGGGCAAAAGAACTGATACGGGCCGGGCAGGTCATGATTGGTGGCCATCCTGCGGGAAAACCCTCTCAGAAGATCAGTGAAGAAGAAGAGAGTAAGCTCTCCATTCAGGGGGAGACGCTGCCCTATGTATCCCGCGGCGGTTTGAAGCTTGAGAAGGCCCTGACGGAATTCCGGCTGGATTTGAAGGATCTGGTCTGCATGGATGTTGGCGCTTCCACCGGAGGTTTTACCGATTGTATGCTTCAATATGGCGCCGGGAAGGTATATGCCGTTGATGTAGGAACATCCCAACTGTCTTCCCTTCTCAGGGAGGATCCCAGGGTCATCAGCATGGAGAATACCAATATGCGTTACCTGAAGGGCACGGATCTTCCGGAAGCCATGGATTTCATGTCGGCAGATGTATCCTTTATTTCCTTAAAGCTTCTTTTCCCGGCCATGGTGGACTGCCTGAAAGAGGGAGGGAAGATGGTATGCCTGATCAAGCCCCAGTTTGAAGCGGGCCGGGCAGACCTTGGAAAGAAAGGTATCGTAAAGGACAGAAAGGTTCATGAGCGGGTGATCCGGGAGGTGACAGACAGCGCCGCAGATTGCGGACTGCGTTCTCTGGGACACATTGTTTCCCCGATTCAGGGAGCCAAGGGAAATATCGAATATTTGGCATGCTTTGAGAAAGTATTAATCAAAAGCTGATGAAGAATTTTCTGATTATTACAAACAGTAAGAAAGATAAGAATAACAAGATCACAAAGAGGATTGTCGACCATCTGACCGGAGGAGGAGCAGTATGCCATGTGATCGATCACTATGAGAAGTACTGGGAGAAGCCGGTGGATGTTCCGGAAGATACCCAGTGTATTCTGGTGATCGGTGGCGACGGTACCATTCTTGCCGCTGCAAGAGCACTGGTAGGTACGGGAATTCCCCTTTTGGGAATTAACCGGGGCACTCTGGGATTTCTGGCAGACGTCAAGCTTACGGAACTGGATCGTGCTCTGGACCGACTGCTTTGTGACGATTATCGCATTGAGAGCCGGATTATGCTCTCTGCGGAAGTTTACAAGAACGGAACACTGACGGATCGATATATCGCTCTTAATGATATAAGTGTCAATAAGGCCAACCGTCTCCGGACGATCGGCCTGAAGGTTATGATCAATGATGCTATTTTTGACCAGTATCATGCGGACGGCGTTCTGGTATGCACTCCCACCGGGTCCACCGGGTACAATCTGTCTGCGGGCGGTCCCATCATTAATCCGACCTGTAAGAACTTTGTGATCACTCCGGTTTGTCCGCACTCTCTTACCGCCAGAAGTGTCGTACTGGCCAAGGATGACACGGTGACGATAGAAGTGGTGCAGATCCGTCAGGGGAAAACCGAAGAGGGTATGGTTTCTTATGACGGCAGGGATGGAACCAGAGTACATCCGGGAGATAAGGTTGTGATCTATCGAGCAGATGCTGTCACACCATTTATCAAGATTGATGAGGTTTCTTTCGTAGAGATTTTGAAAGAAAAAATGCTTCGTTAATCTAACGCAACACATATATGAAAAAAATCAAAAAAGAGGGATGACTTGTGAAAAATAAGCGACAGGAAAAAATACTTGAATTAATTGAAAAGTATGACATTGAAACCCAGGAAGAACTTACCAGAATGCTTCAGGAGGAAGGGTTTCCTGTAACCCAGGGCACTGTTTCCAGGGATATTCGCAATCTGGGACTGACCAAGATCACAGGAACGAACAAGAAGCAGAAATACGTGCCTCTTCATAAAGACAATCCCAAAGGACCGGAGAAATACCGCCGGGTTCTGGCTGAGGGTGTCCTTTCGATTCAATATGCCGGCAATATTCTGGTATTAAAGACGGTACCCGGTATGGCTATGGCCTGTGCGGCAGCCGTTGATTCTCTGGAGATTCGTGAGATTGTCGGGTCTATTGCGGGGGATGATACCATCTTCTGCGCAATCAAAGAAGAGAGCATGATTGATAAGGTAATTGAGATGCTTGAGCCTTTGATCAATAGCTTTTAGCATTATTTTATAACAAACCAAACCGGGAGGAATTCCAGGATGCTGATTAATATGCATGTTACCAATCTTGCACTGATTGAGGAAACAGATGTTGATTTTACAGATCATCTGAATATACTCACCGGAGAAACCGGTGCCGGCAAGTCCATCCTGATCGGATCCATCCAGTCGGCTCTGGGAGGAAAGATACCAAAAGACATGATTCGTGACGGAAAGGACAGTGCTCTTATTGAACTGGTCTTTCAGACGGACAGCCGGCGTGTCCTTGACAAGCTGGAAGAATACGATATTCCCTGCGAAGAGGGAGAGATTATCATTCAGAGAAGGGTGACAAAGGGAAGGATCCTCAATAAGATCAATGACAACAGCGTCACCCTGGCTCGTTTAAAAGAGATTGCCCCCCTGCTGTTGGATTTAAGCGGACAGCATGAGAATCAGCTTCTGCTGAATCCGGTCAATCACAGGGAGATTTTGGACAGCTATGCCGCGGAAGAGATTCAGCCGGCCAGGGAGAAGGTACAAAGCCTTTACCTGCAATACAGCAGGCTGAAACGGGAACTTTCCGAGAAGGCCATGGGAGAGGATGAGCGACTTCGGGAGCTCGAATTCATTCAGTATGAGATCCGTGAAATCGAGCAGGCGAATCTGAAAGATGGCGAAGATGAAGAACTGGAGGAGCAGTATACTGTTCTTTCTCATGCCATGGAGATTCTTGAGGATGCGGGCAGTGTTCAGGAGATGACATCTGCAGGTCAGAATAATGCGGCAGACCTGATCGGACGTTCAGCAGCCAGGCTGTCTTCCCTTGAAACTCTGGATCCTAATGCAGCAGATCTGATCGAACAGCTTTCGACCATTGACAGCCTGTTAAATGATTTTAACCGTGATCTGGCAACCTATATCGATGCCATGGAATATGACAGCGATTCTTTATCCCAGGTGGAGGA